>JAQVQN010000335.1 GCA_028701555.1 Kiritimatiellia bacterium
TTCGGTGCTCAAAACCTCGGCGAATGATCTTGTGCATGGTTACCAATCAACTCATCGCCGGCGATTGCCGCATGCTATGTGAAGAGCATTGCTCCTATGAAATCCGCTGCCTGGTTAGCCACCCATGGGTAATGGCTGGGCGGCGACTGGCCGTGGGTTTCCGGCAAATTGTCCCCGGTGTTTTCCCCACCGGGGTGGTTACTGACCGATTACCTATGGACACTATGGACGTAATCCTGGTCGCCGCCAATCCGTCCCCGGCGTCCAATGCGTCATTCCCCACGGCCCCCGGGGTCCCTTGGGAACAGCTTGCCAATGCCAGCACGGCTCAGGTGTGGTAATCCGCATTGATTTTCACGTAATCATAGGTCATATCGCAGGACCAGACGGTAAAGGCGCCTGGCCCGGCACCGAGGTCGAGATTGATGGTCAATTCCTTGGCTTTGACGATCTCGGCCAGCTCGGCTTCCGGCGTGCCAGTGTCCATGCCGCGACGCACCACCGGCGTGCTCATGAAATCCAGATTGACCATGGTTGGGTCAAACTCGCAGCCGGAGTAGCCCGCCGCACAGAGAATGCGGCCCCAGTTGGGATCGGCGCCAAACCACGCCGTCTTGCAGAGCGCGGAGTTGGCGATGGCTTCGGCGCAGCGGCGCGCATCGGCTGCGTTCTTCGCGCCGCAGACATTGATTTCCACAAAGCGGGTGACGCCTTCGCCGTCAAGCACCATCTCGCGGGCGAGTCGGGCGACCACTTCGACGAAGGCCTGGAAGAACAGCTCGGCCTCAGGCGTGCCAGCCTTGATCAGATCGTTGCCGGCGGCGCCGTTGGCGAGTGCGATCACAGTGTCGTTGGTGCTGGTGTCGCCGTCGACGGTGATGCGGTTGTAGGACAGATCCAATGCCCGCGCCAGGCAGTCGTGCAGCGCTTGGCGTTCAATAGCAGCGTCGGTAGTGATGTAGGACAGCATGGTCGCCTGCGGCGGCTGCATACGCAGTTTTGGTGCGATCATGCCGGCGCCCTTGGTCATGCCGCCAATGCGCACGGTAGTTCCGCCGATGTCTACGGCGACGGCATGGCTCTTAGGCCTGGTGTCCGTAGTCATGATGGCATCGGCGGCATCGCGACCGCCATCTGCGGCGAGGGCTTTGACTGCCTTGTCCACACCGGCAAGGATGATGCCCATGGGCATGGGCACGCCAATGCGGCCCGTGGATGACACCAGCACCTGCGACGGATGCAAGCAGAGCAGACTGGCGGCATGCGCCGAGGTTTTTTCCGCATCCTGCAGACCCTGCTGGCCAGTGCAGGCATTGGCGTTGCCACTGTTGATGACAATGGCGTGAATGGGGCTGTCAGCCGCAATGAGCTTGCGATCATAAATGACTGGCGCCGCCGCGAACAGATTGCTGGTGAAGGCGCCGACGGCCACGCAGGGGCGCGGGCTGTACAGCATAGCCAGGTCTTTGGCGCCACTGCGCTTCAAACCAGCAATAATGCCCGATGCCTGAAATCCGGCCGGCGAAGTGACACTGCCTTGCTCAATGGGACGAATGCTCATCGTGATGTACTCCTGCTTGACGCAAAGGAACGGATGATGAATGGGTATGGGGTGACTATTTGTCGCGGCGGGCAATATGTGCTCTCGCCCGCCGCCTTGACGCTACCAATGGCCTGCTCCCGGCTGGTTTGGCTCCAACACCGTTGGCCGCTGCTAGTGAAGCGCGGCTATTGCCGGGGGCCAGCCAACGCCGGCAAGCGGTGTTAGTGCGCACTATCCAGCCTGTTGGCGCGGCTCAGGTCTGGGTGTTGGGGATGACGATGCCGTATTCTTCCGCCTGGTGTTTCAGCATGCTCGCCAGCACGTTGCAGTTGTTGATTCGCTGACCCCGTTTGGGTATGGTGCACTCCCGGATTAGCTCGGCAATGCGGGGATGATTTTTGAGCTCGGGAATTTCCATGACCGTCGGAATTGTCGTGTTGTCCAGATGATAGCGCGCCTCTTGGCGCACTTGCCGGGTCAGCAGGTCTTCCTGGGTCTGGCTGAGCGGCTTGGCGCCAAAGAAGACCGAAAAAGCTACGCCGAGGGCAAAGATGTCCGTGCCCTCATCGAGCGTTTCTTTGCAGATTTGCTCAGGCGAGAGATAGCCGCCAGTGCCGGTAATGGCGGTGGCCCGATAGCCGCTGTGCACTGACACGCCGAAGTCAATCAGCTTGACCTGGCCATCGTAGAGCATGAAATTCGACGGTTTGATGTCCAAGTGGATGATCTTCCGCCGGTGCATGTAGCCCAAGGCCAGAATTGCCTGGTGGAAGACCTTGATCTTGTCTTCGGTGCTGAGGTTTTTGACCAGATTCTTGTCGCTCAGATCATGGCCCCGCAGGTACTCCATGATGAGATCGTAGCCGATTTCCAGCCCAAAGCGCTTGACGCGCCGTAGCGCGTAAATATGCACTACCGGCAAGGGCCCGTCGTCGTAGAGCTTTTTGGCCACGGCATACTCGTTTTTGATATGTCGCATTTTCGTCCGATACGACACTTTTTCGAGCTTTTCATCGTTGCGCCGAGTGATGGCCTGGCCGATGAATTTGCCCAGCTTGTTGCGCACGGCCTTGATGCAGTACAGCCGGCCCTCGCAAGTGCCACGGTAGAGGACGCTTTCGGCCCCGCGGGCCAGCAATTCGTCCACGCTGTAGCTACTGCGTTCGAGTGCTTCCCGGGCTTCTTTCCAGTCTGCTTTGTTCTTGGACTGGGTTATATAACGGCGCTGCGTCGGTTCGATCGCGTTGCGTATGCCAGGTTGTTTTTTTTCGTCGTCGTTCATTCAACTATCAGTATCCCCTCACGTTTCCCAACGCGAGCGCTTATGCAGAAAGGTCATAAAGGCTGCGGTTAGCGCGCTGTTTTGTTTGCGCTTACAGTTTCCCCAGTCGCCTCAGGGTGGCCAGGACGTCTTCGGTATCGCCGCGCTGTTTGACGGCCCGCCGCGCTTCCTGTTCCATGTTCACGTCAAGCTTGTGCAGGACGACATTCTGATCGAGGGATTTCTTGACCTTGGCCTGCACGTGCTGCTCGGTGATGCGGTTGAAGTCGTCCACCAGCTCCGCCGGCTTCCGCGAGTAAAGCTGGGCGACGGTCAAAAAGGGCTTCTGGCGGTCGGGATTCTCAACCACGCTGTAGATCGGCGAGACATTTTTATCCGAGAAGTACTGCAGGATGTTGTAGAAAATGGTCGGATCGCCGCCACGGGGCACTTCCAGCAGAAACAACGCCTCAATCGCCGCTTCCGGTTCCAGCAGCAGCGGATTGCTATTGGCTTCCAGCTGCTCGCCAAAAGGCTTGGCCGGGTCGTAATCCAAGAAGGTGAAGTGGTTGAAGTACGGCTTGGAGATGAAGAGCGCGAAGTCCTCATGATCAATGTGGCCATCCAGCAGCCGATACACGT
>JAQVQN010000018.1 GCA_028701555.1 Kiritimatiellia bacterium
ACTCCAAATTGTTGCGGGACTAAGGCTTGCTTAGGCGTATGCCGGTGCGGCCAGCAGCAGTGCGGCGCAGGCTGAAATTATACAGCGCATGATTCCGTCTCCAGTTTCAATAGGGAAAGGGTATTTTTCATTAGAGCGAGGTTAATGGTATGCACCTCGCGTTTTGAGCCGAGCGGCGCGGGCAGCGTCACGCAAAGCCTTCCGCCTAAGTGTTCTCTGAATTGTTCCAAACCTGCGAGTACGTCCGGTTCGCCGTTTGGGGCTTGGCGGTTAAGCAGCGGCGACCATACAGGCAAACCGCAATCGGTCAAACCGTGTAGAATGGCTTGGCGCTCGGCAGTAGTGATGAAACGTTTCAGCATGGCGTAGGTCGAATCGAGCGCGATGCCTATTGCCACGGCGTGTCCGTGCCCCAGCGTAAAGTCCGACATCAACTCCAGACGGTGCGCGGCCCAGTGTCCGAAGTCGAGCGGACGTGCGCTGCCGTGCTCGAAGGGGTCGCCAGCGGTGGCGATATGGTGCAGGTGCAGGGCTGCGGTTTTGTGTATGGCTTGTTCCATGAGTTTTTGGTTGCGCCTCCGCAAGGCTTTGGCATTATTGCAGAGCCACAGAAAAAACGGTTTGTCTTTGATGATGGCGACCTTGAAAGATTCGGTCAGACCGCCGACCCATTCGCGTTGCGGCAAGGTTTTTAGGAGCTCGAAATCATCGATGACCGCGTGAGGCGGATAAAAGGTGCCGGCGAAATTTTTTGAGCCACCGTCATTCATACCGTTCTTAACGCCAACGCCAGCATCGTTCTGCGCCAGAACGGTGGAGGGGATGCGGACAAAGCGCAGACCGCGGTGTACCAGCGAGGATGCGAAACCCGCCATGTCCAGCACACTGCCGCCGCCTGTTGCTATCACGCAGCTTTGGCGGTCAAGGTGATCCACGCCTGCGGCGGTCATGATTTCGCGCACACTGTTCCATCCGTTTTTGGCGTTCTCGCCGCCGGGCACGATCATGGGACTACGTACGAGCTCCAGCTCATGGCTGTATTTTCGGAAATAGCGCTCGATTTTGCTCGTCAGTTCCGGTGTGGCAGAGGCCAGTCCCGCATCGACGACCACCAATGTCCGGGTGCGCTGCCCGCTACGGCTCTTCATCAGAATCTTGGCGAGTGTCGCGTTAGTTGAGGAAAAGACACCATGTGTGAAAACAACTGGGTAACTGTAGGCAACGGAAAAAGCCTGGTTGATTGTTTTCATCGTTACGCTTTGACGGCCAATAGTTGGGCTGCGCTATTGCAGCCAGTCTTTGATTTCGCGGGAGAGTTCGGCTAAAGATTCAGGTTTCAGCGGCAAGGTTGAAAAGCAGGCGGTTTCGAGCCCCGGGCCGATGCGTCCGTGGGTGCCGCGGACTTTGGCTGTGTCTAGGCTGACGCTTAACGGAGTTTTGCCGAAGAAAAGCTCACATGGATCGTAGCCCGGTTTGTTGTGGATGTCAACATGGGCCGCATAGTCGGGGGCTTCCCGGGGCGCGATCCACCAGGGGTAGGCGAACCAAGCGCCGGGCTCAGCCACCAAGAGGAGGTCACCGGCACGCAGGTGTGCGACGCCTAAAGCAGTCTGCGCCTCGCGGTCAAGGATCTGGCCGACGCCTTTAAGGTTTATGAGTGTATTTTTCGCCAGCGTAATTGACGCATGGTCGGAGCAGTTTATCGTGGCGATTTGGTGGTCAACCAAGGCGAAGGCGCGGCTATTGTGGAAATCGGGATAGTGCATGCCCTTGATGTTTCTGGTGGCGAAAAGTCCTGAGTCACGCAAGGCGCGGTTGGGGAATACGGCACCATTACTGATCGGGGTGATCGCATAGTCGCCAAAGGCGACAGTCTCGTAGCCGTTGGCTCGCGCTGTGCTGAACAGCATGGTCAGTTCCTTGGAGACCTGTGCCAATGCGCGAACGCTTTTTGGATGCGCTGGACCGAAACGCTGAAGGTCATAGTCGAGTCCCGGCAGATATGCGAAGCATAGATCCGGCGCGTCGGGTGATGTCAACAGTTTGGCCACAGCCGCCGCGATCCAGTCGGAACTCGCTGTCGACGCGAGCGGGCCCCAATAGCGGTGCAGCCGGAAAGGGCGTCCTACGCTACGGGACAAGCGTTTATAGAGATCCGGCGGCTGACTGGCGCATTCCATGATCATGCTGCCGCCGTGTGTGTGCACGGGTGCCGGGGAGAGCAGTATGTCGGTCTGTTCGCCGAGGCTCTGCTGAAAAAAAGCCATGCCTACAGTTCCGCCGCGCGCGCGGAAATCCTGCCAGATGCGGGGTCCGCTGACCAAGGCCGCCGACTGTTCCCAAAAAAAGGTTTTACGGAGGATAGGGTCATAGAAGCCGTTGGCCACCATGCCGTGATCAGAGGGCGGCAGGCCGGTGCGCAATGTCGCCTGCGCGGTGCATGTCAGGGCGGGGAAGACGGGGTGCAGCGGTTGCAGCGGCAAGCGAGCTAAGGCGCGCAAACCATTGTTCGCGGCGAATTCAAAGCCGAGGCCGGCGACTTCTATGACCAGCAGTTTTTTCATAGAGCGAGCGACGCATTGTTTTGTTTGCTTTCTCCGGTGTGGGCTGGCGAGCAGTCGCGGGTACGGACCTGACTGCGGTAGAGGGTTTTGCCGTAGCCCGTAAAGTAGGCTATGCCGCAGACCCACATGGTCGGCAGCAGCAACTCATGGTTGCCGGTGATCTCGCTGACCATGATGATGGCGGCGATTGGCACCCTGATCGCGGATGCCAGAAAACCGGCCATACCAACCATGGCGAAAGAGCCGGGGTGTATGTTCAGGCCCGGGAAGATGCGGTTAAGTATAATGCCGCAGGCTCCGCCTAACAGTGCTCCTGACACCAGTGCCGGACCGAACAACCCGCCGCTGCCGCCGCTGCCAACAGTGCACGAGGTGGCGATGACCTTGCCAAAAAACATCAGCAAAAGAGTGGTTGCTGTAAGAGATCCCGCTTCCAATTGGGCGCCGGAGTTCAAAGCCTTTTGTGCCCAGCCGTATCCGGAGCCGAGCACTTGCGGAAGGAAAAAGCCGATGATACCGGTGGCAAGCCCGCCCAAGCAGGGTTTGAACCACCCCGGAATATTCAAAGAGCGCCAAAAGGCTTCGCTTTGCCTGAAAACAATCACGTAAAACTTCGAGCCCAAGGCCACAACTATCGCCAGGATCATGTAAGGCAGTAGTTTAAGTGCGTTATCAAAAACATAATGGTGCATTGTGAATAGCGGCTGCCAGCCGAAGAAGAGCGCGAAGACGGTGTATGCTATGGTAGATGCAACCAGGGAGGGGATCATCACCTCGTATTCGATGTCAAGTCCGCTGTAAAAGATTTCAGCGGCAAAGATAGCGCCGGCCAAAGGTGCGCGGAAGATGGCGCCGACACCGGCCGCGAGTCCGGCGGCGAGCAGCATCCGGCGTTCCTTGACGTTAAGGCCGAGCCACTTCGCTAACACTGAGCCGCAGCCTGCGCCAATCTGCGTGACAGGCCCTTCGCAGCCTGCCGAGCCGCCAGAACCGATCACGATGGCAGAAGCAAGCGCTTTCATGGGAATGACCAAGAACGGGATGCGGCCTTCCTCGCGGTGATAGGCGTAAATAGCGGCGTCAGTACCGTGGCCGGTGGCTGTTGGAGCGAGCCAGCGGATCAGCAGTGCACTGAGAAGGCCGCCCAAAGCGGGCAGTGCCAGCAGAGCCCATTTGAGCGGAGGGCCGCTAGGCACGGTTTTGGACATGGCATGTTCGCCTGCGGCGGGAGGCGGGGCGAAATTCGCCAATGACACGGATAACAAATGGTTCGCGTTTTCGATCAGCCAGAAAAAGCCTGCAGCGGCTAGGCCAGCCATAAGTCCGGTAAGTGCGCAGAGTGCTAGTGCCCGTCCGGTTCTGATGGAAAGCTCATCGCCTTCAACCCAGAAACGCCACCATTTCAAAGTTATGTCACGAATCATATAAGCGGCTCATTATTGCGTTAAGCCGAATGATTTGGCATAACGCGGATAAAAAACACATGAAAAGACGTTGTCTATTTCTTACGGTTTTTTTTTCGTTCCAGATCTAGGAACGATGCGGCTTGAAGCGCGGCCTCCGGAATAATATCTCCGTCGGTGTCGTCAAGCGCTCGGTTGGCGGACGACACGGAAGTGTGGGCCCATGAACCTTTTGGCACAGGGCGCAACAATTCGCGCAGCCGCTTTTTGAAGAGGTCGACACCGGGGTGTTCGGAGTCGATGGCAGAGACTTGCAAGGGCTTCACCCCGGTCTCTTTCACAAAAAGCTTCAGGTTGTCCGGAGCGGATTCCTCGTCCATCTTGTTGGCCAAGACGAGTGAAGGGCGTTCCAGCAGGGCGGGGTCGTGTTGTTCCACCTCCCGCCGGAGCTTGCGGTAATCCTGCCACGGCTCGCGGTTGTCGGTGCCGGCCATATCAATAACGTACACTAGCAGCCGTGAGCGCGCTATGTGCTTCAGGAAAGCGGTGCCGAGACCGACTCCACTGGAGGCGCCCTCAATTATGCCCGGCACGTCCGCCACCCGCAGTTGCGCGAAATCAGGGTATTGGACAGTACCCACGATCGGATTCAGGGTTGTGAAAGGGTAGCTTGCTATTTTGGGGCGTGCCTCGCTGACACAGGCCAGCAGCGAAGACTTGCCGGCGTTAGGGAAGCCCAGCAGTCCCGCGTCCGCGATGATCTTTAGTTCCAGCCTAAGGCGGAACTCCTCGCCAGGATCGCCGGGCGTGTGCTCGGTAGGAACCTGGTGTGTCGAGGTTTTGAAATGGATATTGCCGAGGCCGCCTTTGCCGCCTGCGGCAATGATCGTCTCTTGGCCGTGACCCACGATATCAGCAAGCTGGCGACCGGTTTCGCTGTCGAAGACCTCGGTGCCACAAGGCACGTCCACGAAAAGGTCTTTGCCGCGACGACCGTACATCTGCTGGCCGCGGCCGTCGACGCCGTCCTCGGCAAACAACTGTGGTGCGAAATAAAGGGATATCAGGGAGTCGGTGTCGCGGCTACCCCTGAAGACTACGTTACCGCCGCGCCCGCCGTCGCCGCCATCAGGACCGCCTTCCGGCACACAAGCCTCGCGCCGGAAGCTGGAGCTGCCGTCACCGCCCTTGCCGGCGCGTACGTGTACGGAAACGTGGTCTACAAAAGTTCTGGTCTTCACATGCGGTTCGCCGCGGGACGTAGTAGCATTTGTCACTCGGCAGCGGCTACAGGAAGCACGCTGACCACCTTACCGTCCTTCTGGAACTTGACGGAGCCGTCCGCCAAAGCGAAGAGGGTGTAGTCGCGTCCGCATCCGACATTAGTTCCCGGATGGAACTTGGTGCCGCGCTGGCGCACTATAATTGATCCGGCCCGGACTACCTGTCCGTCAAAACGCTTCACACCGAGGCGCTTAGATTTGCTGTCGCGCCCGTTTCTTGCTGATGCTGCACCCGCCATAAATCACTCTCCTTCGTTCAGGCTATAGCCTTGACTGTGGCCACTGTCAGCTCTTGACGGTGCCCGACCCGGCGCGCATAACCCTTGCGCCGTTTTTTCTTGAAATTGATCAGTTTCTTGCCGCGTTTGTGCCCGACCACCGTCAGTGTCACCTTGGCACTCTGGACGTACGGCATGCCTATTTTGAGTTCATTGCCGTCTGATACCGCCATGACCGTATCCAACTCCACGTCCTGTCCGGCCTCGGCATCCAGCAATTCAATCTCAATTGTATCGCCAGTGGCCACACGGTATTGTTTTCCACCGGTTTCTAAAACCGCATACGCTTCCATGTTTGTGTCCTTCATCGATGAGGAATCAGCCCTGTCCGGAAACCTTGCACCGGAACAAATAGAACGATCAATTTACCTGATTATGCGTCAGTGTGTCAAGTAGGCTAGTTTGACTTTTTTGTTTCCGGTAAAAGGATTTGCATAGAGTTTCAGTTTTTGTCATAGTAACGGCGTGACAGCGGGGTACATTGTGGCCTCGCTCAAAAAAAATCTGGGAGACGAGCGCATGACTGCCATTTGTGCCCGGCAAGACCATAAATCCCTATACCGTCAGCTTATGGCTGGCATGTATGACGCATTGCTCGTTACTGACCCTAACGGGCACCTGATAGAACTAAATCCTCGTGCCATGGAGCATTTTCTTTATAAACCTGAAGATGTTTTTGACAAGCCGGTTGCGACTCTAATTCCTGGGGTTTCGACTCAGATGGTCGGGCGCATACGTAAAGGGTTGGACGATGCGCGGCACATCATGCTGGACGCAAAATGTCAGCGTAAGGACGGCAGTTCATTCTCGGCAGAGGTCACTATCAGCGTGATTGATCTGATAAACACAGGGGATCTGGTTTTCACGGTCCGCAACACCGAGAGGCGACGTAAACAGTTGCAGAGCCTGCGCAGTATGGCAAATGCCTTCAACAACTCGCAGTGTGCTGGTTTTGTGTGTGACGTTAACCGTATCTTCAAATCGGTGAACCGCGCTTTTCTGGCTATGTTCGGCGCGGCTGATGAAGCGGAGGTGATCGGCCGGGCGTTCGACGATTTGATGCCTGATGAACCTTTGCCCAGGCTGTTTGATCAAGCTTTGGCGGGGGAGACCGTGATTTGCAGGATCGGCGCCGATACCGAGGCGGACGAGGGGGCGGAGGTCGATGTGCAGTTGGCACCAGACCGGCATGCCAAAGACAAGATTGTGGGTGTGGTAGGTTCGCTGCTGCAGGTTTGATGACATCTTGGGATGATGGAATTGTGTAAGATCAGCCTGCAGTGGTATAGAAAGTTGAGTGTACGAAGTTGAAGAGCGTAAAAGTGTTGTCATTTGTGGTGTCTAGGGTCGAGTCCGGCCAAAACCTGCAAGTTTATCTCGCGTCGAAAATGTCAATATCCAAACGGGCGTCCAAGAATCTGCTGGACACGAAAAACGTCTGGGTGAACCGCAAGTGTGTCTGGATGGCGCATCATGTTCTACGGCAAGGTGATACAGTCGAAATTCCGGCGCCGCCGAAGGGCAAGGACGACGCGCCTGCGGCTGAGCAGAAAATCAGGGTGTTGTTTGAGGATGAACACTATCTGATAGTTGATAAGCCTTCTGGTATCTTGTCGACTGGCGAGGTCGGCAGCGTCGCCACCATTATGCGGCGGCAGGTTGATGCGCCCGCCGCTCAGGCTGTGCATCGTCTGGACCGCGACACGACCGGCTGTCTATTGCTGGCTAAGAGCGACGCGGCTTTCAATGCGGCGGTCGCGGTTTTCAAGACCCGTCGGGTTTCGAAAACGTATCAGGTTATTGTGTGCGGCAGGTTCGAAAGGTCAGCCTCCACTGTGCAGAATGAACTTGACGATGCGCGCGCTGTGAGCCACATCCACCGGGAGGCATTTTCCAAAGACGCCAGTTTCCTGAAAGTGCGGATCGAGACTGGGCGAACGCATCAGATCAGACGCCATTTAGCATCGCTAAGGCATCCTGTGCTGGGTGATCGCGAGCATGGTTTCAAGACCGTGCGTGATCCTCGCCTGCTGACCGTGCCGCGACACATGCTGCACGCTTCCGGATTGGAGTTGCCGCACCCCATGGTGCCGGGAGCTGCACTCAAGGCTCACAGCCCGCTGCCAGCGGACTTTCGCCGCTGCCTCAAGCTTTTCGACATGGGAAAGTGATGAGTGGTGACGGCATTGTGGAAAACATTCTAAAAAGCTCTGATCCGTCTGGCGCGGGTTTGATGTGTTCTAAGTGCGAAGCCGCTGCTCAGTTAGAGCAATTGCCGCTTTGGGCGCTTGAGGTTATTGAGGCCATCTATCGTGAGCTTGACGAAACAGCTTCAGCTTCGATTGTGGGAAAGTTGGCTGAAAAAGCCCGTGTGCGCGGTTACGGCGCAGGCGCGTGGATAGCGTCCTTCGATGCTGGCGCCAGCATGCGTAGCGACCGCCGGACGTTGCCAGAACATGCAGATTGCACTCCGCTGGATGTTGACCGCGTGGCTGCACACATAATGCCTAACGGAACTTTCGCGAGGCTGATGCCTGGGTATGAGTCCCGCGCGGGGCAGGTCGAAATGCTGCGGGCCGTGACGTGCGCTTTTAACGAAGGCACGCATCTGGTGGTGGAGGCTGGCACGGGGATCGGCAAAAGCTTGGCCTATTTGATCCCAGCGGTTTTCTGGGCAAAACTCAACGATGTTCCGGTGGTGATCAGCACCAACACGCGCAATCTGCAGTCACAATTGATCGAAAAGGATCTGCCGCTGGCGTTGGCTGCTGCGCGCGCCGATAGCGGTGACGACAAATTGCGCGTAGCGCTGCTGAAAGGCCGCACGAACTATCTTTGTCTGCGGCGGCTGGGAGTTCTGTTGGAACACCGGCAGTTTGAGCTAGAGCGTTCCGAGTTGCGTCATTTTGCCGAGGCTGTAGCCTGGGCCGTATGCACACCGGACGGTGATCTGGACTCTTTTGCAAGCGCGGGCCGTGGCGACCCGGTGTTTATTTCCAAGCTGGTAAGTTCTGGCGAAGAGTGTTCCGGACGTGCCTGCCGCTATTACCGACGCTGCTTTCTGCAAAAGGCGCGCGCCCGTGCCGCTGTCGCACATGTAGTGATCGCCAATCATGCCCTGGTTTTTTCAGAGGCGCAGATGCCCGGTACCACACTGCCGCCCTACGCGCAGATAATATTCGATGAGGCTCATAATTTAGAGGAAACCGCGACCCGTCACTTGTCGGTGGCAGTCAGCCGCGGTCGTCTGTCTCAGTTGATGCGTCGTCTTAGTCGCGGCAAAGGACGCCGTGCCGGCGGAATGCTTGAGATTTTGCGCAATCATTTAGAGAAGGGCGCGGTCAAGGCCGAACAAGATACGGTGCGTAAGATCCAGAGTCAGTTGCAGATGGTTAAGAATCACTTGGATGAGGCTCAGATCGCTGCCCGGCGTTTTTTCGAAAGGTTTTACGGATTAGTGGAACAGCGCCAGGAGGCGGTCAGGTTTCGTTGCATTACGGATGTTGCGCCGTCTGGTTCTGAAAGGTCAGAAGCTGTTGCGGCGGATGCCGCGTCTTCTATGCTGCGCCGCGAGGTTTACGTGGCAGGTGCTTTTGCCGCATGCGATGGCGGATGGGACGAGCAGGCTGCTTTGCAGGACAAACGCAACACCGAAAAGGCGATTTGCGAAGCGGCTAATCAAATGCGCGCTTTGTCGCAGGTGTTGCGCGAGGCTTCTGAAGGGGAGTTGACGCTCTACAGTGACCAGTCTGCCAATCTCGATGGGGCAGCGGCGGCTTTAATGGAGTTCGTGGCGGATATTGATTTCGTGTTTTCCGCGTCAGACGCAGGGCATGTGTTTTGGGCTGAGCCGGCAGGACGGAAATCAGGGTTGGCAGAGTTGATTGCCGCGCCGCTTAACATTGCCGAGAATCTGGCTGCCATGCTTTACCGCAAAAAAGCTTCGGTGGTGTTTTGCTCTGCCACTTTGCGGGTCGGCGCCTCGTTCAATTATATCGGGCGGCGCCTGGGCATTGACCTGATCGAACCTGAGCGCTTTAAAGTCTGTGTGGCCCAAAGCCCGTTCGATTATCCCGGACAGTGCGCTGTGTTGGCACCGGTGTTTCTGCCTGATCCTTCCGTCACATCCGGAAGCGGTTACGCCGGGATGTTGAGTGATTTGATGCGCGAGGTCTTTATCAGAACCCGCGGTCGGGCCATGGGGCTCTTCACCAGTTATGAAATGATGAACCAAGTTGCTCAAACATTAGAGCCCCATTTGGTAACAGCAGGTATACGACTACTGGTGCAGGGGGTGAATGGCACGCGCGACCAGATCACGCGGGTATTCCGCTCCGGGCAGGCTTGTGTCCTGCTGGGAACGCATTCATTCTGGGAGGGGGTTGATGTGGCGGGTGAGGCCTTGAGCTGCGTGGTGTTGGCAAGGCTGCCTTTCGCAGTGGTCAATGACCCTGTGCTTGAGGCACGTTGTGAACAGATTGTGTCTGAAGGAGGTAGCCCTTTTCGCGAACTATCATTGCCGCAGGCGGTAATCCGTTTCCGGCAAGGGTTTGGACGTCTGATACGCACACGCTCTGACAAAGGCGCTGTGATCATCGCTGATCCGCGCATAGTCACGAAAAACTACGGATCCACTTTTAAGCGCAGTCTACCTTGTCCGGTGCTGGAGGCGCATGATATGAAGACACTGTTGGCGCATATCGAGCGACTGTTTCCGGCGGGCTCTTGATGTTGACGCAGCTGTTAAGGGTGTTTACAATTAACAGACATGAGTTACGCTTCTGTCTCGCGCGCGTTTGCCTTGCGCTGTTTGTTTGATAAGGCTGGATTTCCGCTGGCGGCCTTGGTCGCCTCTGCGGGGTTGGTTGCTGCATCTGACAGCTTGGATATTGCCTACCGCATGGAAGTGCTGGATAACGGACTTACTGTGATTGTGCATGAGGACCGCAAGGCGCCGATAGTGGCGGTCAACGTCTGGTATCATGTCGGAGCCAAAGATGAGAGGTTGGGCCTCTTTGGTTTCGCCCATCTGTTCGAGCATCTGATGTTCAACGGGAGCGAGAATTTCAACGACGACTGGTTCAAGGCTATGGAGAAGGTCGGAGCCACGGACATGAATGGCACAACCAGCCATGACCGTACTAACTACTTTCAGGTTGTGCCGCGCGACGCGCTGGATTTCGCCTTGTGGATGGAGTCCGACCGCATGGGACATTTTATTGGGGCACTAACACAGGAGCGGCTTGACGAGCAGCGAGGGGTGGTGCTGAACGAAAAAAGGCAGCACGAAAACCAGCCTTACAGTATGGCTTGGAGGTTGATAACCCAGCACACCTGGCCGTCCGGGCACCCCTATGCATGGGAAGTGATCGGTACAGAGCAGGATCTCATAGGCGCGACGCTTGAAGACGCGCGTGAGTGGTTCCAAACCCATTACGGCGCGGCCAATGCGGTGGTCGTGATTGCGGGTGATGTTTGCGCGGACGAGGCGCTATCAAAGGCACAGCGCTATTTCGGCAGTGTTCCGTCCGGGCCGCCCTTGCCAAGACACGCCGCTTATGTGGCAAAGATGAGCGGTTTGCGCCGCATGGTGGCGCAGGATCGCGTGCCGAATGCGCGGCTTTACAAGGTCTGGAATGTCCCCCAGTATGGGACAATTGAAGGAACCATGTTGAACGTTGCGGCGCGTATATTGGCCGATGGCAAGAGCTCGCGTCTGTATAAGTGTCTGGTTCATGACAGCAGACTGGCCACAGAGGTTACGGTCTGGGCCGGATTGCGCGAGATCGCGGGTCAGTTCCTGATCACGGTAACGGCTAGTGACGGGGTGGCATTGAGCGATATCGAACAGGCCGTTGATGCAGAGATGGCGCGTTTCATGTCTGAAGGTCCGACTGCCGCCGAGCTGCGTCGGGCAAAAGCTGGCATAGAAAGTGATTTTATCAAAGGGTGTGAGCGCGTGGGCGGCTTTGGGGGAAAGTCAGATGTACTGGCCCAAAACTTTGTTTTCACCGGTGACCCTGCGCATTACAAGATTGCGCTGGGGCAGGTTCGCGATGCCACCCGCACCCAAGTGCGAGATGTGGCGAGGCAATGGCTTGCCGATGGCCAGTTTGTGCTGGAGTTTGAGCCGTTTCCCGAGTACAGGGTTAGCAAAAGCGACGTTGACCGCAGTGCTTTGCCTGTGCCTGCGCTTAAACCAGAAGCGCGTCTGCCGGAAATCCATCGTAGGGTTTTGGGTAACGGACTAAGGGTGGTCGTAGCCGAGCGTCATGAAGTGCCAGTCGTGCAGGTCGAAATGCTGGTGAAGACCGGGTATGCCGATGATCCGGCTGGGGCTTCGGGACTGGCGGGGTTTACAGTTGATATGTTGGACGAAGGCACTCGGCGGCGGTCAGCGCTGCAGATCAGTGAGGCGCTAGAGGAACTGGGCGTAAGACTCGGCATGGGCTGCCGCGCTGACACGGTTTCGGTCTCTTTGAATGTGTTAAAACCGCGGCTGGCAGAGGCTTTGGAAATTTTCGCGGACGTTATGCTCAATCCGGCTTTCCGCGCGGATGATATGGAACGGATACGGTCGCAGAGAATAACGCAAATAAAACGTGAGAATAGTGAGCCCAATAATATCGCCATGCGCGTTCTGCCGAAACTGCTTTACGGCGACAGGCATCCGTACGGCAAACCTTTCAGCGGCAGCGGCAGGGAGCGCGATGTGGCAGGGCTAAAAACAGAGTCCTTGAAAAATTTTTATGAACAATGGTTCAAACCTGGCAACTCTACGCTGTTGTTGGTTGGGGATGTTGATGCTGATAAGCTGCTGCCGATGCTGGAAAGGCATTTCGGCGCTTGGGAAGCGGGAGATGTGCCTGGAAGAGCTGCGTCAATCCCTGACGGTGTTGCTGAACGATCGGTGGTGTATCTGGTTGACCGGCCAGGCGCTCCGCAGGCTGTGGTTTGCGCTGCTGCGCTGGCCGCACCCAGAAATCACCGTCAAGAGTATGCGGTAGAGGTCGCCAACAGCATCCTGGGCGGCAGCTTTACCAGCCGGATAAACATGAACTTGCGAGAGGATAAGAACTGGAGTTATGGCGTCAGGACTTCGCTTGCAGACATGCCTGGAGAAAGGGCTTTTTTGTGTCTAGCACCGGTTCAGACTGACAAGGCGGCGGAGGCTTTGATCGAGTTGAAACGCGATTTTAAAGGGTTCACATCCGACCGTCCGCCTGCTAAGCAAGAACTAGACAAGGCGGTCGCTGATCTGACGCTCAGGTTGCCCGGGCGATGGGAAACCGTCCGGGCTGTTGCCAACACTTTGTCTGAACTGGAACGCTATGGGTTGCCGGAAACTTATTATCGCGATTATGTGGAATCGATGCAGGCGTTGAAAATCGAAGACCTGGAAAAAGCTGCGGAATTTGCGCGGGTTGACCGCATGGTTTGGCTGGTTGTCGGTGACCGCGCCAAGGTGGAACTCAGTTTTAGAAAGGTCAGCGCAGGTGATATTTTGGTTCTGGAAACAGATGTTTACGGGGAAGCCGAAAAGCCGTGACATGCCAAGGGGGGGTCTGGCACAATTATAAACAATCTTTCGAGGAAGTATGGCAGTCAAAAAACAGATTAAAAAGAGTAATGGTGCCGTCGGGACTAAAGGCTCAACGGTAATAAAACCTAAGGTTGCGGTGCGACAATCCCGGGGAGCGGCAGTACCCAAGGCGCCTGCGAAGTTGCGGGATAGCGACGGGCCTACCTCGCGAACGTGTCCGCTGGTGCTGGACGGTGAGTTAGATGCGGCAGATTTTTCTGCGGTCTCGTGTCTTTCTTGCGATGAGTTTGATTGCCGTTTCTGTGAGGCAGCCGTGGGATCCGGCGCCCTTCGCAGCCGTTTGTTCGCGGTTCCTGACGAGGAAGAGAGTGATGAGGATTGGGACAGCGGCACTGGGTTCCGCGAAGAGGATGACGACGACGCAGACATCGACGAAGAGAAAATTTTTTAAGGCGGGTGCTGAACTTATCCCAATTCAGGAACCACGGATGGCGGCGGATTCTTGTAAAGGGTAAATTCGGAGTTGTGAGTCCTTAGGCCGGTTAAGACCAACGGTTTGAATTTGTGATTGAGGGCAAAATAGAGAAGTGCCATCACTAGCATCCCAGAGGGATGCCGGATTTAAGGGTTTCAGGTTGATAGGTGTTTAGGTATTCATTGAAAACGCACTATTTGTGAACCGTCACAAGCAAATTACATGTTTATTGGAAACACCGTTTGCTTGTAAAATGACTTTAATCAGACCAGTTTTACCTAATAGCCTACAGCCTGAAA
>JAQVQN010000336.1 GCA_028701555.1 Kiritimatiellia bacterium
CGGATGATGTCGACTTCAAAGTCAAAGCGTTCGACGAGCGCTTTTTGGCGGTCATCCTCAGGACGGTCATAGTCGAATCCGTAGTGTTGTTTTAAACCCTCTTTGCCCAGGCTGACGAGGTATTCCAGACTGTCAGAGAAGCCGGAAGGCAGATCATAGACGGGGAAGTGCAGGTCTTCGGCCTTGCCGTCGGAAAAATGCAGCTTGGCGTTGCAGCGGTCGGCGATCTCGCCGGTAAGTTCGAACGCGGCGGCGTCGTTCGGGAAGAACTTCTCCAGCTCCTCGCGGGATTTGAAATAGAATTCGTCGGTGGCGTAGCGCATACGCTTGGGATCGCTGAGGACGGTGGATGTCTGGATGCAGAGCATGATCTCATGCGCCTCGGCGTGCTCGCGGTGCAGGTAGTGGACATCGTTGGTTATGATTGAGCGAAGCTCCGTGCGGCGGCAGAGCTCGCGCACGCCCTCGTTGACGGTCTTCTGCTCGGGGATGCCGTGATCCTGCATCTCCAGAAAAAAATTATCGGTGCCGAAAATCGAAACATATTCACGGCAAACTTTTTCGGCTTCGTCGAACTGCCGTTCTTTAAGAAGCATGTTGACTTCGCCGTGCAGACAGGCCGAGAGCCCGATCAGCCCGCCGGCGTTGGCGCGCAGGGTTTCCTTGTCGATGCGCGGCTTGTAGTAGAAGCCTTCGAGATGGGCGACCGAATTGATCTTGGCGAGGTTAAGGTAGCCCTCTTCGTTTTCGGCCAGCAGCACCAGGTGGTAATAGGGGACCCTGGGGTCACGCGTTGAACGGTGTTCGCGTCCGTTAATGTATATTTCGCAGCCAAGGATCGGTTTGATCCCGTTATTGACGCAGGTCTGGTAGAAATCGATGGCGCCGTACATCACGCCGTGGTCGGTCATGGCCACGGCCGGCATGCCGAGTTCTTTTGCGCGTTGAACGAGCGGCAGGATGTGGCAGGCGCCGTCCAGCATGCTGTACTTAGTGTGGAGGTGAAGGTGTACGAAAGGTGATGGCATCAGAATGTTCCCTGGGTGTGAGCGCTTGCGGGTTAAGGAGCGGCCTGTTTCGGCTGCGGCGGCAGAAACCCGGGCGTGAAAAGGATTTCGAAATCAAGTTCGCCGGAGGAGGGGGCAGCGGACTGGAACCCGATCATGACCATGCCTTTGTTGGGCGAGTCCCAGGGGTTCGGCGGGGTCGCTACATCGTAAGTCTGCCAAACGGTGTCTGCCGAATGCAGGGATTGCAGTCTGAGAGTTTTGCCTTTCTGGCGCAGCAGCAGTGTGCCGGGATGCTTAGTGTCGGGCTTGGCGGCTGTGACCATGCCCCAGCGCACGACGGTTATCGGAACGCTAGAGCCGTTGGGGGCCACGGCCTGCATGGAACGCGGCAGGTTGACGATGGCGCGGCGCGTTATTTCGGCGGCCAGGTCAGGGTGCTGATCCATCAGGGCCAAAGCTCCGGCCAGCATGCCGGCGTGGCAGACCTGTCCCCAGTTGTTGGAAGCGCGCACCCACCAGCCGGCGTGTTTAAGAGAAGTTTTGAGCCCTTTGTCCAGTATTGCGCCGGCCACGATCAAGCGCGTCTCGGCGTCCAGTTCATGATATAGCCAGTCATAGCCGATGGCCAGGGCCAGGGTCATCTCGGCCACATCCAGGAAATGCGAGGGGTTCCAGTCCTCGAAAGCCGCGGCAGCCAGCATCTCGGCGCGGCAGCGTTTGAGATAGGCGTTGTTGCCGGTCATGCGGAAAGCCATCGCCAAAGTGCTGACGCGCTTGAGCGCGTTACGAGAGACATGCAGCAGCCTGCGTCCCTCTTTCTCATATCGGCACGTCTCGAACTCCAGCATCTGGTCAGCGTCGAAGATTATGCGGTCCAAGACCGCCCGGACCATGTCTGATTCGCGGCACTCTTCCTGCACGCGCCGGAACTGTGCCGGGGTGGCGAAGAGTCGCGGGCGTGTTTTGTCGGCCTGCCGGATGGCTTCAGAGACATCTGAAACTTTGACGCTGGTAGGGTGCGCAATCTCAGAGGGCGCGGCCGGGCAGCGCGCGGCAAGGCATAGTAAAATCGACGCCAGGACTGTGAATGCTTTCATGAGGATGTGTTTCCTTCGTTTTCTGAAGGATGGTCGAAACGGGCGACTTCACACGGCATGCGGCGCGACAGCAGGCCTTGGGCAAAACGCGCGCCGTAAACGAAATGCGTGGCCACAACGCCGAGCCAAGTGACGATCCAGAGCAGCGGCCTTAATGAGAAGGCTGAAATGAAAGTGAGGGCGGCGTAGCCCAATAGGACGCCGAAGTAAGCGTTTCTGAGCAACGGGTGCAGCGGCGCGCAAGCAGCCCCGAGGATGACGCCCGCGACAAAAAATGAGGGTATCAGGTAGCTGATGCGTAGGGAAGTGCCGGGAAAACGCTTGGCGAAGTGTCCGCGGTGCAGGGCGTAGCGTCCGATCTGGCGCAGGTGGGGGCCGAAAAGCGGCCGACGGTGGTGGAAGACCTGAACCCAGGGGTCATAAACGATACGCTTGCCCTGACCGAGCACGATGTCGGAGCACAGAATCGTGTCTTCTCCCGGCCAGAAATCGGTCCGGTAGCCGTTGACGGCCTTGAGTGTTTTGGCGTCGACCAAAAGGTTACAGCTCGGGAAGTCATCCACGCGCGAGCGCACATGGTCGCCCAAGTACCGGTAGCGGAAGTTTCCGGAGACCAGGGGGTTGGCGTAGACGCGTCCGCCGGCCTGGCCCATGAAGGGGTCGCCGGGCGGGGTCACGCCCGGACCGCCGACGGCGCCGACATCCGGCAGCGTGAAATACTTTACGGCGTGTTCCAGCCAGTTCGTCACAGGGAAGGCGTCGTCGTCGATGAAGCCCACGACCGCGCCGTCAGCCGCGGCGGCGCCGATGTTGCGTTTCTCGGCGGGGCGCGCCTTGCCGGTGGGGATCACGCGCAAGGGGAAAGGCCTTGGCTCGAGATCGGCAGGGCCGTCGGGCAAGACGATGACCTCGAAATGCCGGTAGGTCTGGCGCGCCAAAGCATCCAGGCACTCATCGAGATAGGGGGATGGGGCAGGGCAGGCAATGACCACAGACACTTTTATGGGCGCGGCGGCCGGGGGCGCCACCTCGACGCTGCGGTAATAGCGCAGGACACGAAGACGGTAAAAGATGGCCAGGGTGTCATTCATTACCTGCACCACGTTGCGCCACGACAGGCAGCCGATCTTGCTGCCGAAATGCATCTCGACAGGGGCTTCCGCGACCTTGAACCCCTTGGCGTTGGCGAACCCCAGCACCAGCATTACGTTGCCGTGCGCATTCCAGACGTCCCGCGCCAGAACCGCGACATGTTCATAAATCTTTTTATCCCCGGCCACCAGCTCCTGCAATTCCCGGGAACTCGGGTTGGAGGTCCGGCACAACACCACC
>JAQVQN010000337.1 GCA_028701555.1 Kiritimatiellia bacterium
GCTACCTGCCCGCCTCCATCGAAGAAGTCCCTCAAGGCGATTCAATGCTCGCCCTCCTCCGCGCGGCAGGCTTCACCGCCTGCCGCCTCGAACGCTACACCCTCGGCATCTGCACCTGCTACACCGGCCGTAAACCCTCGCCGCAAGCAGGAACATCCTGAACGCCATCAACCCCGCCGCCCGCTAAGCTGCTTCCGTTTTCCGCACCCCGTCCACGTCACCGCTCCAGCCGGATGCCGCGGCGGATGAAGGTCGGCACGTCCAGATCCTGATTGTTGTACAACGTCGGCTCAACGCCCTTGAACTTGCCGCGTCCGGTCGCCCCGAAAGAGAGTTTGCTGCCACCCTTGGATCGCACTTTCCGCCCACCCACGCGAGCAGGTATGACATCGGCCACAGGCGGCTCAGCCGCGACCTCCGTTTCGCTTTTCGGCACGGCCATCACTGCGGCCGTCCAACTCTCGAAAGCCAGCGCCACCAGCTCGATCCGGCCTTCGTAGGCAGGGTCGAAGACCGTGCCCATCTCGACGTGGCAGCCAGGTTTGCATGACTTGTTGACCTCGCACATCACCTCGCCAACTTCCGCCAGCCGCAGATCACTGCCAGCCAATATGCCCAACATCAAAGCGTTTGCGCGTTTCAGCGCCTCTCCCGAACGCAACAGACTACAGCCGCGCAAGGCCGCGACCGACTTAATCGCGCGGTCATCACCGGCTGCGGACCCGCAACCGAAAAGCGCGTTGCCTCCGCGCATCACCATCGTGTGCAATTTCTCAGCATCCAACGAGATGAAACCGGGCTTGGACAAAAGACGCCACAACAGGGTTATACCCGCCGCAATGATCCCTTCCGCGATATTCACCGCGTTCTCCAGCATCAAATCTTCACCGGCGTCTTTTAACAGGTCGTCCAACGGCACAACCACCAGAGAGTCCGCGCTCTCTTCGATCATAGGCAACACACGTTCCGCTTCCTTGCGCCGCGCCTGACCCTCGAACCCGAAAGGCATCGTCACGAAGCAGACCGTGGCAATGCCCATCTCGCCGAGCGCCTTGACGATCTCTGGCGTGGAACCTCCGCCCGTGCCACCGCCAAGACATGCCATAACAACAGCCGTACGCACACCATTCATCTGTGCCTGCAGATTCTGCATGTCGTCCTGCGCCGCCAGCCGCCCCTGAATGGCGTCGCCGCCTGTGCCGTGACCCGAAAGTCGCGAGCCGCCCAGCAGCAGACAGGTCATACCGCCTGCCGCCGCATTACGGTTGGCCAGCGCGTCGGTATCCACGCCTACCGCATGCAACCCAGCCCCGTACACCGCGCGCACCGAGGCCGCCAGACGGCATCCGCCGCCGCCAACTCCTAACAAAAGCATTGCTGCCTGATCTTCGTTTTTCATCGTCCGAACAATCCTTTGAGAACATGCTTTACCGGAGAGAACAGTCCCCGGTCTTCATAGTTGTTCCGCCCGTGCAGCACCAAACCCGTTACCGTGGCCAGCGCGGCAGGCTGGTCGATACCCTCCAGACCGTCTACGTTCACCGGCACCCCGATGCGGCAGGGCAATCCGAAGACACGCTGTGCCAGCTCGGTCACGCCGTCCAGATAAGCTCCGCCGCCAATCAGAATCAGCCCTGCCCCAAGATGCGGCAGCACACCGGAGTCGTTTAATTGCGACCGCAAGATCCGGAAAATCTCGTCAACGCGCGCGTTGACGACCGTCTGCAGAGCCTTGCAGGCAAAGCTGCGTTCCTCGAAACCGATATCCGCCGGCAGCGTCACCCTTTTGTTGCCGCTGTCCGGATCGATCACCGCACTACCGTAACCGCGTTTGACCTCTTCAGCACGGGCTTGGGGAATAGTAAAAGCCAGCGCGATGTCGTTGGTTACATGATCTCCGCCAACGGCGATACAACCGGCCGCTGCGAAGACGTTATTACAGTACGCCACGTAACTGGTCGTACCGCCGCCCATATCAACCAGCACGACGCCATTATGCTTTTGTTCCGGCGTCAACACGGACAGTGCCGCACCGATTCCCGAAAAAGCCACATCCGAAACTTCCAGCTTAGCGCTTTTAGCGGCGCTCACCGCATTGTCGATGCGGTTCTTCAAACCGTGTATCGCCATCACGTCCAAAGAGAGCATCTTGCAGCGCATGCCCTCGGGCTTGGCGATTCCGGACTGGTCGTCCACCGTGTAGGTCAGCGGTATGGTGTGCAGCAACTGACGATCAGACTCCAACTGCACATCATTGGCATTCTCGGATAATTCATCCATGTCTTCATGAGAAACCACATGGTCATTCGAGCGAATCGCCAAAGTGCTGGAATTCAGGCCCGCCTGTATGTGCCCTCCAGAAATAGCTATCAGCACCTGCCAGATATCAACTCCGGAAACCTTTTCCGCCTCCTTGGCCGCTTTGTCGATACCTACACCCGCCTTCTGCAGTTCGACTATCTGCCCCTTTCTAACCCCGAGCGTGGGGCATACGCCCACCCCGGTTATTCTGACACGTCCGCGTTCATCGGACTCGCCGACACATATCACTGTGCGCGACGTGCCGATCTCTAATGCTGCAATTGGCGGAATCGCCATATCAAACTCCCTTTCTATTGCACACCCAAAGGCATGGCGAAGATACGGTCTGGCTGCGTCGCGTCCCACACCATCCTGGGACGTCCGATATCACTTTCCATCGCCTGCGCCAACCGGTCGAACTGAACCTGCATACCAAGCTCCGAATGCCTCTCAAAATCTCCCATGCCCGCCCAGGAAAACTTTGCCTGCCGGTAATCGGAAAACGTCAAAAACAAGTAATCCGCCTTTGAAGCGTCCAGAGCCAGCAGCCGCAACCTGCATTCCGGGCGCAAGGAATTAACCGCCAGCCTGACAGCCGCCATGTCGTTGCCGTAGAGACGGTCCCCCGGCTTTATCTGGGCAAACCCGTCCATCCCTTTGATCAGTGGCAACCCGCCTATCCCGGCATACCGTATGAACACTACGCCTTCCTCGTCCACCACCCGCCCGTTCGTGCCGACACGCGCGACCGGCTCGCGCTCGACAATGGTTATCATCAGTTTGTTGGGCATGCGCCTCACGATCGACATGTCTTTGATATTAGGCGCCTGCTCAAGCAACTCGCGCCGCTTGGCCGCTATGTCCAAAGAGAAAATGTTCACGCCTTCATGCAGTCCAAGCACCTCGCAAACCAAATCCGGAGTCAGCGTCTTGCCCGTGTTGATAGTCACACTTTCGCGTACATCGCGCAAAACAAACAGTTCGGAAGCGTTGCGGTAATAGCTACTGAAAACCAGCCAACCGCAATACCCAGTCAGCGCGACACCAGCCGCCGCGAACAAGAAAATTAACAGTATTTTCAGCGAAGGCGGCATTTCAGTGACAACTCCGGTCACGCGTCTCCCGCC
>JAQVQN010000338.1 GCA_028701555.1 Kiritimatiellia bacterium
GACCTCTTTTCGCGGATGGTTGAAAATTCTTTAGGCGCCCCTGAAGTCTTGGCATTATACGAAACACACCCAGTAAAGCTCGCGACCATTAACCCTAAAACTAAAACAAAATGGTTTTGCTTCATATCAACGTCCTTGCATAACAAACCAGCTGCAAAAATCTAAATGTACTTAATATTCACAACACTTTCAATGCTCCAATTTAACGACACCCTGCGTGGGGTGCGATTTCATTTCATTGCATCGCACCCCCTGCGGCATAGTTACTTTGCCGATTTACCGCACTTCGTATTTAACGTTTGCTTAACGCTTTTCAGTTGCCTAAGTAGGCAGGGGGTTTGTATAGTACTGACTATTAAACACATGTGGAGGTTATGGTGATGTCTCTTAAAAGGATTTTTCGGTCATTCTTCAGTTTCGTATTGTGCTTGTCGGCTGTGTTCTTGATGGTCGCAGGCTGCGGCCCTTCGCCGGAAGTCATAGCGATACGCGAAGCTCGACTGACGCGCGAGATCGACATTTATCTGAATAAGATTCAAGAGCTTTACATGGATGGCCAGGAGGAACTGGCCATGGCCTTCCTGGAAAGGGGCTTTAAAAACAAAAAATACCTCTGGCATTGCGAGCGTTTTTTCGAGCTTAAAGTAGATCTGATGCTGTCTCGTGAAGAGGTGCTCCAGGTCGAGACGCTGGTGCTGGACGCCTGGAAAACAAAGCCTTACAACGCTAAACCGGTTTTCGGGCGCGTGCATGATTATTATCGGCAGCGTGAGGACTACGAGGCTATCCGGCAATGGTGCGACAGCTTGTTGGCGCTGGACAAAGCGTTTCCTGAAGAGCTTCACGGACAAGTTCTGAACTGGAAACTCACGGCTGTCGTAGCCCAGCAAGACGCGTCAGGCATCAAAGCTTGCTTCGACAGCATCTTGGCCAAACTCAAGATCGATGATGCAGCGCCGATGTTCCAAAACGCACTGATCGGCCTGGTCGACCGCAGCCACTACGATTTGGCGATCAACTTGATCCAATATCTGGAAAGCAAAAAACTCCAGTCTGACACCATGCGCAACATGCTCGTGACTCTGTCGATGCGGTGTGCGCTGGCCGACAAGACCCATGAGACCATCGCACCAGCTTTCACCGCGTGCGTCGAGCAGTTGCCCGACGACCAGTTGAGCAAAATCACGCGGATGGTTTTTGGTGTATTGCAGCGCGACAACAAGACCGCGATGCTTGAACAGTGCGCCAGGCAGGTGATCTTCAATGCCGTTGGCAAACATAACAGCGTCAATCACGCTGCGCGGGTATGGCTGGAGTCCGGGGTCAAAGCCAACCGAAAAGTCTTGCCGGAACGGCTGGATGCTCTGCTGAACGCGAAAGTCTCGCCGATACAGGTCGGCAATCTGTTTGATCGTTATTTTTACGAGATGGTTGACGATTTGGACTTGATACGCAGCCTCTGCGCCGTAGGCGAACGCATAGTGGCCGACTGCTCCGACGAGTCCACCATCAATGCCGTGAAGGTCAAAGTCCTGGACGGCGCCTTCATCACTGACAATTTTGACCAGGCGATCCTGATGCTCGAGAAAGGCATCCCGGGCAAAGACAAGGTCTGGCACGACATGTCCATTCCGAAAGTCAAAGCTCACCGTGCCATGGCTCAGGGTAAACCGCGCGATGCCGTGCAATATTTCCGCGAGTTCATGAATGCCTGGATCGCCTCCGATCAGGAAGAAGAGTATGACCCTACCAGTGGCATAGCTTACAGTCGTGAATGGATTCTGGGGCGTAACGCCAACCGCATCGCCAACATCCTCAGTACCATACCCGACCAGGCCATGGCTGCGGAAGCCCGTAAAGAAGCAAAAGCTTATTTCCGCGAAGCTATTAAAAAGGCGGCGGGCGATGCTGACGCACTGAAATTGCTGGAGGCAGAGACAAAAGATATGGGTCTGTAAAAGCCTTTGTTCGGCTCAGCTACGCCAGTTGGCCGCCAGTTCGCAGATTGCCTCGATCACCTCTGCTTCAGGCAGCGCTTTGACCCGCTGGCCGCGAACAAACAGAGTGAATTTACCGGCTCCGCCAGATACCGCAATGTCGGCATCGCGGGCTTCGCCGGGACCGTTCACCAAGCAGCCCATCACCGCCACATGTGGGCGCGGAGCCTCAGGATTCTCGCGGTAAAACCGCTCCAGCCGCGCCTCTACGCGCGCCGCCACAGCCGCAACATCCACCTTGGTGCGTCCACAGGTCGGACACGATGTGACCGTGGCCCCAGGCGTGCGCAGTCCCAAGCTGCGCAGCAGCTCAACCCCCACGCGCACCTCTTTGTCGGGCGCATCGGTCAGAGAGACGCGTATCGTGTCTCCGATGCCTTCCAGCAGCAAAACCCCGAGAGCCACGCAAGACCTCACCGTGCCGGGAATCAAGGTGCCGGCCTCGGTGACTCCCAAGTGCAGCGGATAATCGGTACGCTCCGCCAGCAGGCGGTAAGCAGCCAGAGTACGCGATACATCTGAAGCCTTCACCGAAATCTTGATCTCACGGTAATCCTCGGCCTCCAGATATGCCACATGCCGCAGAGCGCTCTCTACCAGTGCCTCAGCCGTGGCCGATCCGTGTTTAGCCAGGATGTCGCTCTCCAACGAACCGCCGTTAACGCCAATGCGAATCGGCACCATCCGCTCGCGTGCCGCCATGACCACCGCCTTGACGCGCTCCGCCCCGCCGATGTTACCAGGGTTAATACGCAAACCGTCCGCTCCAGCGGATAAAGCCTCCAATGCCAAACGATAATCGAAATGCACATCCGCCACCAAAGGCAAAGCCGACTTCCGTCTGACCGCTTTGAAAACCTCTGCCGCCTGCCGATCAGGCACGGCTAGGCGCATGATGTCGCAGCCCAGATCCGCCGCAGCAGCGATCTGCCGCAGCAGCATATCCGCGTCGTGAGGATCGGCCTTGGCCATGCTCTGCACGCTCACCGGAGCACCACCGCCGATCACAACCGAACCGACCGTTATGCGTCGGGTTTTTTTTCGCTCGATTATCATTTATCAGCTTCTGCGGCCTCCTGCTCTGCCGCCCGCAAGACTCTCCCCGACTTGACTCGCTTCGCGATGTCGCTGTAAACCAGAAGTGCCATCAGGCCAATCAGGAATACTGCGAATATGTTCACCAAAGCCGAAACCACGCGCGGGTGCGGCTTGCGACGGGTTATGATTTCATAAAGCGCGAACACTATATGTCCGCCGTCCAGAACCGGGAAGGGCAGGAGATTCAAGATCGCTAGATTCACACATATCATCCGCAAAAAACCGAGCCCATCCATCATGTCGCCGCGCACCGTATCATACAGCCCCATCACGATCGCCACCGGGCCGCCCACGTTCTTGGCCACTGCCTTGAATTCGCCTTTGGACTTAGGC
>JAQVQN010000019.1 GCA_028701555.1 Kiritimatiellia bacterium
TGTCCGCGTACGGCTTTTTTTTCACTGTGGCGGCGTTTATCGTCGAGCATTTTGGCTTTTTGTCTGCGCGAGCGTCGGCGTTTCTGGCGCCGTACCTTTTCTGCGGCCTGCTGGTGCGCGGAGAGCGCGGTGTTTTCGCGTTCCAGAATCCTCTCGGCCAGCTCGCGGCGCGCCAGCCAGCGGTTCATCTCGCGCGAACGGTTCAGCCCGCATTTGACACTTAGACCGCTGGGGGCGTGGCTGAGACGCACGGTCGATGCGGTCTTGTTCACCTTCTGGCCGCCTGGGCCCGAGCCGAGGATGAACGACTCCTCGAGGTCTTCTTCAAAGACAGAAGCCAAGGCCATGCGCGCCTTGATCTTTTCTATGGTTTCAGCAGATAGCATGGGGTTGTTGTTTTGTAACGATTGCAACAAACGCAATCACCCCAGACTTTAAAGTAGCAACCAGGGCTTGTCAACCGCCGGGAATCAGTTAAAATCATAAACAAATAGAAAGGAGTGCGTTATGCGGGTGCTGGTGCCATTGGCGGACGGGCTGGAAGAGATCGAGGCTGTGACGATAATCGACGTGCTGCGGCGCGGCGGGCTTGATGTGGTCTCTGCCGCCTTGGGTCGTGACCGCTCTGTCTGCGGTTCGCGCGGGGTGACAATACTGGCCGATGCGCTGTGGCCGGACACCGCAGAGTTTGACGCGTTTGTACTTCCGGGCGGCGGTAAGGGTACGGAGAATCTGGCCGCCGACGAGCGTGTCCTGGAGACGCTGCGTAATTTTGACGAGGAGGGCAAATACGTGGCGGCGATCTGCGCCGCGCCTACTGTTCTGGCCGCTGCGGGTTTGCTGCAAAGCCGGCGCGCCACCTGCTATCCTGCCTGCGCCGCAGAGCTGGGAGAGGCATACGACAACGTGCCGGTGGTCGCTGACGGCAACATCATCACCGGGCAAGGGCCTGGCAGCGCCATGCTTTTCGCGCTGGTACTGATCACGCACTTCGTTGACGAAGAGACCGCCCGCAGCGTGGCCGAAGGCTTGCTGTTCAGTTTCAATTAAACTGGACAGCAACAAGTTATAAATTAGAAATTAGGAGTTTGGAGTTTGCCATGAATGATGATATTTCCCCTTTCCCGCCGCCGCTGAACAACCGCAGTCGCCGTGCGGCCAGAGCGCCGCGTGTGCCACGTTTACCTTTGAGCCCGCTGTCAGCGGCGCCTTTCATTTTGCTGCTGGTCTTGCTGCTGGGTCCGGTCTGGATATGGTTCTGGTGGCGCATCGAGCCGGGCAACGGCAAGATCGCGGTGATGATCAAAAAGACCGGCAAGAATCTGCCGGTCGACAGCATCATTGCCGATACTCCGGAATACAAAGGCATCCAGCTTGACGTTTTGCCGGAGGGCCGCTTCTTCCGCAATCCCTATACATGGGACCGGAAGATCATCAAGGCCACCGACGTGCCGGCCGGCAAATTCGGCGTACTGGTTCGTAAGTTCGGCAAAAACCTGCCAGGCGGCAAGATCATCGCGCCGGACGAGCATCACAAAGGTATCGTGCGCGAGGTGCTGGGCACTGGCAAGCACCGTATCAACCCCTACGCCTATGACGTGCACCTCTTTGAAGACATCAAGATCGCGCCCGGACATGTGGGGGTGGTCACGCTTTTGGAGGGTGCCGACATCCTCAGCGGCGCCAGCAAGGTGGCTGGCGCTGAAAAGGGTTTTTTGGCTGCGCCTGGCGCCAAGGGCGTGCAGGCCGAAATCTTGAAAGAGGGTACGCACCGTCTTAACCCATTCATCTACGCAATCTCGATCATCAACATCCAGAGCCAGCGCTTCGAGTTCAGCGGCGATGACTCGATCATGTTTCTGACGCTGGACGGTTTCACGGTGACAGTCGAGGGAACACTGGAATTCAACCTAGACGTCGGTAAAGTCGCCCTGCTGACCCATGAGGTAGGCGACATGGACGATATACGTCAGAAGTTGATCCTGCCCAGCGCCCGCGGGTTTTTCCGCATCGAGGGCAGTAAGAAAAACGCCACGGATTTCATCGTCGGCGAATCACGGCAGGCGTTTCAGGACAGTCTGGAAACTTTTTTGAAAAAAACCTGCGAGCCTTGGGGCATCTCGCTTAACTCGGTGCTCATCCGCGACATTCTGGTGCCGCAGGAGATCGCGGGAATCATACGCGACCGCGAGCTGGCGGTGCAGGAGTCGCGTAAGTTCGAGCAGCAGATCGTGCAGGCCAAATCGCAGGCAGAGCTGGAGAAACAGAAGGCTTTGGCAGATCAGAACCGGCTCAAGGTCGTGGCCGAGACGGATCGGATACGGCATAAGATAACTGCCGAGCAGGGCAAGGTGGAAAAAACCATCGCGGCCAAGACCGAGCTGGATGTGGCCAGAGTCGCGCTGGATTCTGCGCGCGCCGATGCCGAGGCGCTGCTGAAACTGGCAGAGGCCGAACGTAAGGTGGTTGAGGCCGGCAACAAAGCCACTGCAGATGTGCTGAAACAGCAGGCGGCCGTTTACAGTGACGAGTCTGATTATGTGCGCGCGAAACTATACGAGAAGATTGCGCCAAACATTCAAAGCGTGTTGGCATCTGACACCGGCGGCGAGTTTCTGGGACTGCCGGTGGGACACAGGACACAAGAAGCCGCGCCAGCGCCTGCCAAGAAAGGAGGGGCTGAACAATGAAAAAACTTACTGCCCTATTTGCTCCGCTAGTTGCTGTTTTGTTGTTGGGGATTTTCTTCTTGTGGGGTTTCTGCCGTATTCAGGTGCCCGCCGGCTATATGGCGATAGTGACCGCCAAGACCGGGCGGCCTTTGCCGCCGGGCGAGATATTGGCTGCTCCTGGTGAGAAAGGCGTACAACGTGACCCCTTGCCGGAAGGCCGCCATTTTCTAAACCCGGTCAATCACGAGTGGCGCATATTGCCTGCTGTGACCATACCGGTGGGCAAGGTCGGCGTGGTGACCTCGAAAGTCGGCAAAGAGCTGCCGCCCGGCGAGATCCTTTCGGCTGATTCCAGCGGCAAGGGCGTTTGGCGCGACGTGCTAGGCCCCGGCACCTACCGGCTTAATCCGGAGGGGTATCAGGTGACTATACTGGATGCTGTCAACATCCCAATCGGTTATGTCGGGATCGTTACCTCGCAGACCGGCAGGCCGGTCAAGCCGGGCGCGTTCGCCGGGCTTGGCGAGCAAGGCGTGATGAAGGAAGTGCTGCATCCCGGGCTTTACTACATCAACCCGCGCGCCTACCAAGTGGATGTGTTGGAGATCGGCATGAACCAAGTCTCGATCCTGGGGCGTTCCGGCAGCGTGGTTATGACCAAGAGCCAGATCACCACGGCCGGCACGGCTTTGGAATCGCTGCAGCAGAACACCATCCAGGCTCAGCAGGCCAAGCGCGACGAGTATCTGGAAAAGAACCGGGAGCGGGGATTCATCTCGCAACAGCAGTTGAGTGCCGCGCCTGCGGCGGAATCGTCCTTTGCCCGCAGCAAGCGTGCTCCGGGCAAGCCGGTGGCCGGCATGGCTTACGACGAAGCAGCCGTCACGCCAAAGGCTTTGCCGAGTGCGGCAGTGCAGGAGTCGGTCGCTTTCGGGATCGAGCGCTTTGTCGAGTTCCCATCGCGCGACGGGTTTCAGATCCTGCTGGACATGACGGTCGAGTTCGAACTGCTGCCGGAGCATATTGCCAGCATCTACATGCAGTACGGCGATCTGCCCGCTGTAGTCGAGAAGATCATCCTGCCGCAGATCCTCTCGATCTCGCGGCTGAAAGGCTCGACCTACAAAGCGCGTGACTTTATCGATGGCGAGGGGCGGCAGCTTTTCCAGAAGGAGATGACGGCTGAGTTGACCAGCGTGTTGAAAGACAAGCTGATCGTCATCCACAACGCCATTATCCGGCATGTCGAGGTACCGACGCAAATCTTGCAGCCAATTCAGGAGGCCAGCCTGGCCAAGGAGCAGGATCTCACCAACAAGTCACGCCAGGAGACCACGCGTAAACAGGCAGAGCTGAATACCGAGACCGCCATGATCGAGCAACTCCGCAAAGAGGTGGAGCAGAGCACGGAAAAACTCGTGGCAACCATTGGGGCCCAAACCAAGAACGAAGTGGCGACCATACATGCCGAGGCGGCCTTGGAAGTGGCTAAGCTCAATCTTGAGAAAGCCGTTGTGCAAGCGCAGATCACGCAGGTACAGGGCGAGGCCAAGGTGCAGGCGGAATTTGTGGTGGACAACGAGAAGGCACTCGGCGAGAAAATGCGCGCCGGTGTTTTCAAGGATCCGGCCAGATTGGCCGACCTGACCTTTGTAGACTCCCTCAATCCAGAACTCGGCATACGCATAATCCACGCTGGCGAGGGCACTCTCTGGACCGATCTGAAGAATCTGGCACCGACCTTGCCTGTGAAATGATCAGGCGCGGAACAGCGCTCCGAGTTTTTTGCCTAGCAGTAGGCTGCTGCCTGCGAGGGTGACGGTCAGGAACAGCATGGCCCACACGCCCAGCGCAGCGGCCAGGTAGCGGCCGATGCCCACAAGCTGGAACAGCTCGAAGATGGTTTTGGTGATAGGATAGTACGCCATCTTTTGGGCCAGCATCAGGCTATCGGAGACTTCCAGCATGCTGAAAGCAAAAGCCAAAAGTGTGCCGGCGATGAGGTTGGCCATGATCAGCGGCAGCGTCACGCGACGCAGGGTCACGAGCGGCGGCGCACCGAGGTTGGCGGCCGCCTCTTCCAGCGCGACCGAGGTCTGCTGCAGGCCGGCCACAGCCGCGCGCACCATGTAGGGCAGGCGCCGCACGGCGTAGGCGATCACCAGAAACAGAGCGGGGTTATCGCGCACATCCAGCAGTGCGGCCAGAGCAGGCCAGGCTTTAAGTGCAGGTGCGGAGGCCAGGCTTGAGCTGACCGCGATGAAGCCGAAGGCCATCACCAGGCCGGGCACGGCCAGCGGCACCATGGCCAGGGCATCAATCAAACCGCGCACACGGATGCGCGAGCGCACCACGATCCATGCGGAGGCGATGCCTAGGATCAGGTTGAAAAAGACCGCTAGCGAAGAGAAAAGCAGGCTGTTGCGGATCGCGTTGAGGGTCATGTCGTGACCCAGTGCCTCGGCATAGTTGGCGGTGGTGAAGGCTGACGGCAGCACAGTGCGGTACCAGGCGCCGGGAACCGTGAAGCTGGTCAGGATCACGCCGGCGTGCGGGATCAGCGCGAGGGCTGTTACAGCCACAAACGGCAACACCACCAAAATGGCTTTCAGTCGGCGAACCGGTTTTGGGGTGTGCGGGGTGGTGGCCTTGGCCTGCATGGCATGGGCGCGACCGCCGAAGAGCAAGCGGCTGAGCGAGTATAGCGCGACGCTGGCGCACAGCACCACCGTGACCAGAGCGTAGGGGAAAGGACTGGCGCTGATCTCTTTCAGCTCGTCGTACACCTGAACCGCCGCGCAGCGTGAGTAATTCATGATCAGCGGCGTGCCCAGCTCGGTGAACGAGGCGATAAATACCAGCGTGCAGCCCGCGAAAAGCCCGGGCATAACCAGCGGCAGGGTTATGCGCCTGAAGCGCGTCCAGCCGGCCGCGCCGAGATTCTGCGCGGCCTCGTCCAGGGCTGGGTCGATGTTGGCCAGCGCCGCAGCCACGTTCAGGTAGATGATCGGGTAGAACGCCAAAGCCTGCAACAGCACCACGCCGAGATAACGCGACTGTCCGAACCAGTCCACCGGGCCGCAGCCCAACAGGGCGTTAAGAGCCCCGTAAGGCCCCAGCATCTGTGTCAGTCCGATCGCTCCCACGAAAGGCGGCAGCACCATCGGCACCAACAGCAGGGCGGTGAAGAGACGTTGCCCCGGAAAGGTGTAGGTGTGCGCGAGCCAGGCCAGCGGCAAAGCCAATGCTGTTGCCAGCAGGGTCGAACCGACAGCGATGCGCAGGCTGTTGAAAAGACCCTCGGCATAAATCGGGTTACGGAAAACGCCGAGCAGGTATTCGGCGGTGAAGCGACCGTCAACATAGAAGCCGCCGCTGACCACCCTGACGACCGGCCATATCAGGCACAGGCCGAAAACTGCGGCCAACAGGCAGAACAGTATCCAAGCTGTGCGGTTACTTAACATGAAAACACCCTAATGCGGGCGCCGCCCGCAACCCAATACAGGAACCAAGAATAATAGAGCATGGATCTTTGAAAACAGAACCACGGATGAACACAGATTCTTGTTTTTTATGACAGAAGTTGAGAGAAAAGAGAATAATTAGCTCTCCGGCTTGGTGTCGCGGCCCATCAGGGATTCTACCGCATCGCGGGCCGGCAGGTTCTGGTAACAGAGGGCGTGGACAGTATCGGTGATCGGCATTTCCACGCCATGCTTGCGACCCAGTGCGTGGATCACTTTTGCGTTCCAGACACCTTCTGCCACCATGCGCATGCTGTCGAGGATGTCGCCGATTAGCTCGCCGCGTCCGAGTCGCTCGCCGACAGTGTGGTTGCGGCTATGGCGGCTGGTGCAGGTCACGATCAGGTCGCCTACGCCGCTGAGACCCGCGAAGGTTGCGGGGGCGGCACCCAGTGCTATGCCAAACCGGGTGATCTCAGCAAGGCCGCGCGTGATCAGCGCGGCGCGGGTGTTGTCGCCGAAACCGAGACCGTCAGAGGCGCCGACTGCAATGGCGATCACATTCTTGACCGCGCCGCCGATTTCCACCCCTAGGGGATCTGTTGAAGTGTAGACACGGAAGCGAGGGCCGTTGAACAGGCTTTGCGAACGGAGCGCTAAAGTTTCATCCGCGGCGGCAGTGACAACGGCGGTGGGAATACCGCGGGCCACCTCTTCCGCGTGGCTGGGCCCTGACAGCACCGCGATCTGATCCAGCCCGAGGATTTCCTGGGCCAGCTCGCTCATGCGGCAGTGGGTATTCTCGCACAAACCCTTGGTCAGGCTGACGGTCAGGGCATCGGACGGAATCAGGCCGACAAAGTTACGGCATACCTCCCCGAGGTATTTAGAAGGCACGGCAAGGATCACCGCCTCCGCGCCGGCGACGGCTGCGGCTGCATTTGCCGTCCAAAATAGTCCAGCAGGCAGAGTTACGCCGGGCAAGAAGCGGGGGTTCTCGCAACGTGTGCTTATCTCAGCCAAGTAATCTGGAAAGGGCCCCCAGACGGTGATCTTGTGGCCGTACGAGTTCAGCAGCAGCGCGACGGCCGTGCCCCAGCCGCCGTCACCGATTACGGTAATCTTCATGGGGTGCCACGCTCCTTGTGTTTGCCGAAGTTGAAACGCGATTCCGTACCGGCGCACAGTCGCGCGATGTTGCTACGGTGTTTCCAGACCGCCAGCGCGGCCAGAAGTGTCAATACGCCGGGGAACCAAGCCCCGTGATGGTTGCAGTAAAGCGGCCAGGCCGCAATACCCATGGCGGCGGCGGCGGCGATGGATGCCACGGACACATAGCGCGTAGCCAGAAAAACCGCCAGCCATACAACAAAGGCGATGCTCACGCCGACGGGTGCCAGCGCCAGCAGCATACCCGCGCTGGTGGCGATCCCCTTGCCGCCTTTAAAACCCAGAAAGCAGGTCCAATTGTGGCCGACCACGGTCATGGCACCGCAGAAGACCGGCAGGGCCATGGTCTCGCAAGAACCGCTGACAAGCAAGGCCGCCAGCGGAGGTATCAGTTTAACCCCGCCGTAACCCTTGGCCACATCCAGCGCGAACGTCAGTATGCCGAGCGGCTTGCTGACCGAGCGGAAGACGTTGGTGGCACCGATATTGCCGCTGCCGAGCTTGCGGATGTCCTGGCCGCGGCTCTTGGCCAGCAGGAATCCGAAAGGCAGCGAGCCGGCAAAATATGCGAGCGCGCCACCGAACAACCACATTAGCGTTTGAGTCATGCGCGCAATTTAGCAAAAAAACCCCGCCTTTGCATTTTCAATTCACCGCGACCGAAAAAACTGAAAAAGGTACTAGACAGTCTGCATGCTGTTAAGGTATAAATGTTCTTATCTAAAGAAACGCGGGTGCGTTTCCGTAGGCAGGATGCTTAACCTTACTTAAGAGGGCTGCATGAAAAAAGAGTTAGCGATGGTGCTTTGCGCGGGGCTGGCTGGGGCGGCTTTAGCCCAGGCGGTTGAAAAGGCCGAAACGGAAGGATTGGATTGGGATGGCGGGGCTGACCTGCGTGTAAGGCAAGAACTACATGACAATGTGCCTCAGAATAATGCGAACGGCGCTGTCTCGGGAAATCAGAGCTATCTGCGCATACGCCCGCGCGTCTGGGGCGCGGTCAAGAACGAGGATTTCAAGCTATACATGCGATTGACAGACGAGTTTCGGGAGTATTTCCAGCCGAGCGAGAACCGAACCGCCAGGTTTCCGGATGAAGTGATCGTCGACAATCTCTACCTCGATCTTTATGGGCTCTTCGGCGATCGCCTCGACCTGCGTATCGGCAGACAAGATTTCATCGGGCCGCAGGGGCCGACCTACGGGGCGGGGCGCGTATTGCTGGACGGTAATTCAGGCGACGGATCGCGCACCTGTTTCTTTGATGCCATCAAGGCCACGATCAAATTTGACGAGAATAACACTCTGGACCTTTTGGCTATCTACAACAGGGCTGAAAATGAGCTGAGCTGGGGTCATAACAAGGGCGCGGATGGTTCTTACCCTAAAGAAAAGCAGATAACCTACAACGTGCCGGGTGCAACGGACATGGACGAATACGGCGGCGGACTATACTTCAAATCGAAGGAATGGAAAGAATTCCCGTTTGATCTTTACTACCTCTTCAAGCGCGAGACCAAAGCCCGCTTCCGCGGGGCGACATTGCCGGGACGCGACACGCACACCCTCGGCGCACGCCTGATGCCGCAATTGACCGAGACCCTCACAGCGGAATTTGAGGGCGCTGCGCAGGCCGGCGAGATCGATGGCGGGAATGCGGCTAGGGGTTATATGGGATACGCGGGCCTGACCTACAAGCCGATAATTGAGAGCTGTAAACCTTACATCACCCTGGCCTGCTACTATCTATCCGGTGACCGCAATGGCGGTACGGATGACAACGACACCGCATGGAACCCCCTCTGGGCGCGCTGGCCGCAGTACAGCGAGATGTATCCTTACCAAGACCGCGGCGTATGCTACTGGTCGAACCTGATCTATCCGAACCTCACGGTCGGCTCCAGATTCGCCAACGGCCACAAAGTCAGCGCCAACGTCGGTCCGATGTATGCAGCGGTTGAAGACGGTCTGGGCGGCGGCAATGGCGACCTCTACGGCTGGTTCGGCATGGTCCGTTACGATTTCCCGCTGCTGAAGAACATCTTCGGCAAGCGCGGCGACCTCACTGGTCATGTCACTGCGGAAGTGCTCGACCCGGGCGACTACTACACATCCGACACGGTCGCCTACTTCCTGCGCTGGGAAGTCATCGCGAAATTCTGAGGGCCAGGCTTCTTAAGGTGCGATTCAACTTGATTGAATCGCACCCTCCTCACTGCGGGTAATCGAGAGCCTCGGGGATCATGATCTGGCTGAGCGCCTTGGCGGCGCGGTCTTTGGCCAGACGCGCGCCGGCCATGGATGCATTCAGAGCGGACTGCATCCGCTGGAACTCTTCGGCTTGGCCATTCTGGCCAGCGGCGTCCACGTAACCGTAGAAGAGCTCGGCACTGATGCGGCCAACCTCGCCTGCGGCACGCGCGGCTTGCAGGTGGCAAAGATCGTAAAACGTCCCGAGGTAACCATCGATCTCCGCCCCCACCACAGGATGCTCCGGGCCTTTGGCCGCGAGTTCGCCGACATCCGCGAGCAACGAGCGCGCCGCCAGAAGCCATGAGATGGCGTCGGCCATCGGGAATAGCACCCCGTGGCGGGTATTCTGCGCAAGGGGGCGCCCCTCGGCGTCTTTATGGCTGGAGATGTAGTCGCGCATCCACAGCCATAGGTCGAAGGCGGCTGCGATGGTGGCCGCGCCGGTCTGCGGCTGTTTTTCGGCCAAGATCTTCAACTCGCCGCTCCAAGCCTTGACCTGCGCCAGAAAGACCTCGTTGTTCATGGTCACGCTGATCTGGCGGCGCTGCACGACCTCGGGACCCTCGTAGGTGGCCTCGAGCTGCATGTCGGTCCATTTCTGAAAGAGGAAGCCCGGGCAGTCCTCGGTGATTCCGTAACCGCCCATCAGGCTCACCGCTTCGCGCATGACGTTGGCGCCGTAGCCGGTAGTCCAGAGTTTCGTGGCCGGGCAAAGCACGTTGCAGAGTGCGCTCTGCCAGACATACTGAACCATCGGGTCAGATTGCAGGGCTGCTACGCGCACGTTGTCGCGGGAGTCTTCGGGCTGCGACAGCAGACCGAGCAGTTCCACGGCATCGGCCTGCGGCTTGCGCAAAACTTTCATCAGGGCGCGCCCCGAGACGCCTTGATCGGCGAAGGTTTTCTGCATCTGGTGTTCAACCGGCGTGAAAGCGTCGAACAGCCGCGTGGTCTCAAAGCCTAACGCGGCAGCCGCTTCGCCGGTGGCCCAGACATCCGCCAGCCGCTGCAGCGCGTCCTCTTTCATCTGTAGTCCAAGGTCATAACGCGGGGTGCCCGGCTCTATGCCAGCCGCCCCGCGGAAACGCCCGCGCTGGTAGCGGATCACCGGTTCGACCGCTGACAGCAGTTTTGCGGCGGACATCAGTCCGACCGTCACCCGCGTACGGGCGAAGACCGCCTCGATGATCTCGCTGTGCGTGAAGTTCGGCACGATCATGCCGTCCTTGACCGTATAGCCGCCGACAATACGGCTGGCCGGCACCTTGAGGTTGAAGATCGGGTCTTGCGTGTTCGAGAGCTGGTGCACCATTTTCAGCGTGGGTGAGCCGCGGTCGAAGATACCCTCGTCGGTGTCCTCAAGGATCACCATGCAGGAGGATTTTATGCGCGGGTCACCGGAATCCACTGCCGCAGTTACAAAGTTGGCCACGGCCATATTGGTCAGGAAACGCCCGCGCTTCTCAACCTGCAGCATGGGCTCCTGGCCATCCTGCCACTCAGCTACGCGCACGCGCCCGCTGACGACACCGGTGTCTACACCGACATACGGCAGGGGTTCAGTGAGGGCGAAGGCACCGCGCCAGACCTTGCGGTTCTCGCCCGGCTGCAGCGGGCGGCAAGCGCTCATGTACTTTTCCCGTTGCTCGGGGGTGCCCTTCTCGACGATCGGGCCCAAGGCGAGATTGTTGATCAGACTGGTGGTGGTTGCGCCGCCGTCGACCCAGGCAAGCTCGAAAGCCACCAGTCCCAGCGCGAAATTGCGCGGCCCTTCGATGATGCCGCCAAACTCCATTTCCAACCCGGCGGCTGTTATGCCGGACTCGTCAAAAGCCTTGTAAAGCTCATTCTTGCCTTCGGTCCACTCGTGCGTATTGCGCTCGCCGTTGGCCACCAGGCGGGCAATCAAACCACGGGCGACGGAACGTGATCCCATCACGGCCATCTGTATGTCGTACCGGTCGGCATAACGCCACATGATTTGGCGGATCTCGTCGCCGGGAAGCATTTTCATGGTCTGGTGAGTATCGCTCATCTCTCTTAAACCTTTCTTTACGAAATTTGAGAATGACATTTTATCAAATTTTGTCACATACGCAAGTTTAAAGGGGTGCGATTGCAAGATTGTAAAATCAAAACCTTATCTTAGTTAGGTTAAAAAACGTGTGGCGTTAAAGGCGTTAAACCTTATATACTTTTCAGCGATGAACGACAAAGCACTGATTATCATACCGACATACGACGAGCGTGAGAATGTGACGGCGATGTCAGAGGCGGTTCTGCGGCAGGAGCCGGGATGCGACATATTGTTCGTGGACGACAACTCGCCCGACGGCACAGGAGCGGTGCTGGATGGTATCGCCGCAAGCGAGCCGCGCGTCTTCGTGATGCACCGTGCCGGCAAAGAGGGCCTGGGCCGCGCTTACATCGCCGGGTTCAAATGGGCGCTCGAACGCGAGTACGCTTACATCTGCGAGATGGACTGTGATTTCTCGCACGATCCGGCCGCTCTGCCCGCGCTTATCAAAGCCGCGCGCGAGGGAGCTGACCTGGTGCTGGGCTCGCGCTACATTGGCGGCATAAGGGTGATGAACTGGCCCATGAGCCGCCTGTTGCTCTCAACCGGCGCGGCCCAGTATGTGCGTCTGATCACCGGCATGCCGGTGCACGATCCGACCGGCGGCTTCAAATGCTTTCGGCGCGCCGTACTGGAGTCCATCGACCTCGACCGCATAACCTCAAACGGCTACTCCTTCCAGATTGAGATGTCCCACACGGCTTGGATGCAGGGCTTTAAGATCACGGAAGTGCCGATCATTTTCGAAGAACGCCGCACAGGCTACTCAAAGATGAAGCCGGACATCGCGACCGAGGCCATGATGGTGGTCTTGAAACTATGGGCGCGCTGCGGTTTCCGCCGTTCGCCGCGCCAGCGGGCGGGGGGGCGGAATTGATTCCGGGGAATCCCAGAGTCTGGCTGCGCGCCCTGCGTCCCGCTCAGTGGCTCAAGAACGCTGTTTTGCCTGCCGCCTATTTCTTCGCGCGGTGGGACCCCAGCCAGCAGGCGCGCGTTGAGGGGCTGGCGCCGGCTTTGGCGGCGGCTACGGCGATTTTATGTTTCTGCTCTGTTTCCAGCGGGGTGTATCTGATTAACGACCTCCGCGACCTTGAGGCCGACCGGATCCACCCCATCAAGCGCTGCCGCCCGCTGGCAGCCGGCGCCATCAGCGTCAAAGCCGCGGCGGCGGTCGCGGCACTGCTGCTGGCGATCGGGCTGGGCGGTTCGCTCGCGCTGCCGCCGGCCTTCAGCGCGGTGCTAGGGGCATATCTGCTGATGCAGGCCGCCTATACCTTCGCCCTCAAGCGCATATCTTATGTGGACGTGTTTGTGATTGCCTCGGGCTTCGTGCTGCGCGCGGTTGCCGGGGCCACCGCTTTGGCTGTGCGCATCTCGCCCTGGCTGCTGCTGTGCACTTTCCTTTTGGCACTGTTCCTGGCCCTGTGCAAAAGACGGCATGAAAAAATTCTTTTGGAGGGTGCCGTCGGCGCGGAGCACCGTGCGGCTCTCGCGGGTTACGACCGCTACCTGCTCGACATGCAGATCGCGGTTGTGGCGGCGTCGACGCTGGTGTGCTACGCGATCTACACCTTGTCGGAAGAAACTGTGCGTCGCTTCGGCACCAACCGGCTGGGACTGACCATACCCTTTGTAATATTCGGACTTTTCCGTTATATGGAGCTGGTTTACCGCCACGACGAGGGCGGACGCCCGGAAAAAGTGCTGCTGACCGACAAGATCCTGATCGCGACAGTGGCCTGCTACCTGTTGACCGCCCTGATCGTTTTTCTGTCGGTCTGAGCGTGTAGGGCGCGATTCAACTTTTTACCTGTCCTCACGAGACGCGGACCAAAGCGCCTGAAAAAAATAACGATTGTCTCCAATTCAGCTTGCTTCCGGCGAACCCTTGTTGCTACTATAAAACGTTTCACGGAGGAAAAAATGGTCAAAATCAGACTTCGCAGAACAGGCAGCAACAACAATGCCGCGTATCGCGTGGTGGCGGCTGATGAGCGTTCGCCCCGCGACGGCAAGTTTCTCGAGATCCTCGGCTGGTACTTGCCGAGGCAGCAAGGCGACAACTTTAAGTTGGAGATGGACCGGGTTGACTATTGGCTTTCTAAGGGCGCCCAGATGAGCGAGA
>JAQVQN010000339.1 GCA_028701555.1 Kiritimatiellia bacterium
TGTGACAAAATTCTAAAGTTATAGTGAAGGATTAAGGATAAGATGCAGGATTTTTTGGATTTCAAGGGTAAGACGGCGCTGGTCACCGGCGCGACCGGCGCGATCGGCAAAAGCATCGCGCAGGGGCTGGCGCAGTGCGGCGCACGGGTGTATTTGACTGACCTGAAGCAAGAGGCTGTGGATGCGGCGGTCGGCGAACTCGCCGCGGCCGGGTACGACGCGGCAGGTCTGGCGGCGGACGTGACGAACGAGGCTCAGGTCAAGGCTGTCGTGGGTGCGGCGTCTGAGCGCTTCGGCAATCAGCTCGATATTCTGGTGAATGTCGCGGGCGTGGCGGGCCAGAACCCGATCGAGGAGATCACCGAGAAAGAGTGGGACTTTGTCTTCGCGGTGAACTGCAAAGGCACCTTCTTCTTCATCAAGCATGTCGCGCCGCTGATGAAAGCGCGCGGCTACGGCAAGATAGTCAATTTTGCATCGAAGTCCGGCAAGACCGGCTCGGCGCTTTGCAGCCACTACTCGGCGGCCAAGGGCGCGATCATCACGTTGACGCAGTCGCTGGCCTTCGAGTTCGCCAAGGACGGCATCAATGTCAACTGCGTGTGCCCGGGCATCACGGACAACACCGGGGTCTGGAGCTTCATGTCCGCGAACTATATCGAGAACCTGAAGCAGGAGCGCGCACAGGTGGTCAAGCAGTTCACCTCCAAGGTGCCGCTCGGGCGGTTGGCCAGCATCGAGGACGTGGTGGACGTGACGGTGTTCCTGTGCTCGTCCGGCGCGGACTACATGACCGGTCAGGCGGTGAACATCACCGGCGGACGGGAGATGCATTGAGATTAGCGAGTAGCGATTAGTGAATAGAGATAAGTGATTAGAGATTAGCGATTGGCGATTTTGGCTGGGTCTTGGGTCCTGGGTCCTGAGTCCGAGAAACAAGAGGAAGACAGAAGATGAGTGACCGAGCGATAACGAAAGAGTTTGTGGCGAAGATGATGGATCATGCGGTGCTGAAGCCGGCCATGACCGATGAGGACATCCGCACGGCGGCGGCGATGTGCGTGGCGCGTGGCGTGGGCGACCTGTGTGTGCGGCCGACCGACACGGCGCTGGCCGCCAGTCTGCTAAAAGACACGGGCACGACGGTGGCGGTGGTGGTGGGGTTCCCGCACGGCGCCAACCGCACGGAGGTCAAGGCGCTGGAAGCGCGGCTGGCGATTGAGGACGGCGCGGACGAGCTGGACATGGTGATGAACATCGGCAAGTTTCTTTCCGGGGATTATGAGTTCGTGCGGCGCGACATCGCGGCGGTGGTGGCGGAAGCCAAGCCGAAAGGTGTGGTGGTTAAAGTCATTTTTGAGACTTGCCTGCTGGCGCTTGATCAGGTGGCCAAGGCGTGCGAGCTAGCTATTGAGGCCGGCGCGGATTTTGTCAAGACCTCGACCGGGTTCAACGGCGAGGGGGCCACGCCCGAGGCGGTGGGGGTGATGCTCAAGAGTTGCGCGGGACGCGCCAAAGTCAAGCCGTCCGGCGGCATACGCGACTGGGATCGCGCGGTGATGTTCGTGAAGATGGGAGCGGACAGGCTGGGCGTGGGTTCGGCCGACAAGATCCTGGATGGCGCGAAGGTTGAAGGCGGGTATTGAGAAGTGCGTTAGGTGCTTTAGAGGTCAAGAGCAGTAATAAATAACAAGTTGTTTGCGAGGGTTCAGGGTTCAGGAGGCTTGGGCTGTGGAGATCGATGAAGCGGGTGGTTTAAGCGTAACCAAGTAAGTGTGAGACTAAGGGCGGGACTAAGAGGGCGATGAAGTGTGCGCTCACACCTGAACCCCGAACCCTGAACCCTTGGGTTGTGGGCGACTGCCCGCATTAGTTGGGGAGAGGGTTATTGCGGCCTGGGGACAGGCTCGCAATTACGAGAGTAAAAAAAGCAGCGGACAGTGGAAAAGTGCATTAGTTGGTTGGTGAATCTGTTTTCGGGAATGGGGATAAGATGCAGGCAGTGGTATATCATGGGCAAGGAGACGTGCGGGTAGAGCGCGTGCCGAGGCCGGTCTGCGAGCAAGGCGGATTGCTGGTGAAGGTCGAGGCCTGCGCGGTTTGCGGGTCGGACATGAAAGCCTTCAAAAGCGGCAACCCGCGCATGCGTCCGCCGGTGGTGATGGGTCACGAGTTTTGCGGCGCGGTGGTCGAGAACCTTGCCGGGGCCGGCTTTGCGGAGGGCGAGCGCGTGGTCATGGCCACGTCGGTCGCCTGCGGCGAGTGCGCGTATTGCCGGCGCGGCTGGCGCAATCTGTGCGCGGCGGTCAAGCCTATGGGGTTCGGTTACGACGGCGGCATGGCTGAGTATGTGGCGGTGCCCGAGTTGGCCGTACGCGGCGGGCATGTGGTCAAGGTGCCTGAGGGTGTCGAACCGGCGCATGCGTGTTTGGCCGAGCCGGTGAGCTGTACGGTAAACGCCTGCGAAAACAGCCAGGTGCGGCCGGGCGACACTGTGCTGGTGATGGGGGCCGGGCCGATGGGTATTCTGAACGGACTGGCGGCGCGCGAGCTGGGCGCGTCCAAAGTGATTGTTTCCGAGATCAATCCCGCGCGTCTGGAGCAGTGTCTAGTATTTGGCTTTGACCGGCTGGTGAATCCGGCTCTTGACGAGCTGGAGCGGGTGGTGAAAGAGGAGACCAACGGGTTGGGCGCGGATGTCGTGATTGTGGCGGCACCGGCAGCGCAGCCGCAGGAGCAGGCTTTGGCACTGGTCCGCAAGCGCGGCACGGTCTGCCTGTTCGCCTCGCTGCCTGCGGGCAGGAGTGCGCTGAATGTTGACAGCCGCCTGATCCACTACGGTGAGCTGCGGGTGGTTGGCACGAGCGACTCCACGCCGGAACATGTGGCGGAGGCGGTGCAGATGATCGCGCGCGGCAGTCTGCCGTACGACAGGCTGGTGACGCACCGGTTGCCGCTGGAGGATTTTGCGGAGGCCTTCGGGCTGATGGAGCGCGGCGAGGCGCTGCGCGTGGTGCTAGAGGAGAGGTAAGAGGGAATAAGTAATGGGTTGCGGTGCGCGGGGTATGGTACGCTACGGGGTATGGGTCGATGCGCACGAGTGTGACGCTACGGCATACGGGACGATGCGCACGAGCTCGTTTACCATTCGCAGCCCCTTCGACAAGCTCAGGGCAGGTCATGGCCGCCGGAATACCGGCTAAACGATCAAAGTGCGCCCTGTCCCGTATGCTCTTCGCTTTGAGGGAGGGGCTGACGCCGGGGTAGTGTTGTGGAGCGCAACTAATGCAATAATGAACTAATGCACTGCGAGGTTTTTTTATGAAGCTGGAATTGAAGGGCAAGGTGGCGCTGGTGACGGGCGGTTCGCGCGGCATTGGCGCGGCGATCTGCCGCGGTTTGGCGGCAGAGGGCGTGCTGGT
>JAQVQN010000340.1 GCA_028701555.1 Kiritimatiellia bacterium
CGAACAGCAAGGCCACCCCCTCCTTGACCTCTTTAAACGCGGGCCGCAACTCTTTGCGGCGCGCCAATGGCAGTTCGGACATTTCTGCCTCAAACGCCTCTATCGCCTGATACACCGGCTCACGCGCCTTGCGCACAGCAAGCAACTCGGCCGACAACCGTACTTCAGATCCACGGCTGAACTCGCCCATCATCATACGGCGATGCTCAACGGTACCCCTGAAAACATAGGCCCCGGCACCCCTCCACAATACCGGCACCAGCACAACCAGCAGAACCGAGGCCATCAACATCACCGCCAGGATCGAGCACAGGGTGAAGACGCGGTCTGATAATTTTCGGCAGGCAATTATCATCGCTGAATCACCCCCCCCTCAGTTTACGACGTTGCCGGGTCACCACCCACTCGCCAGCGATATTGCAGGCGAGACTGAACAGTAGCAGGCTAAGCCCCATCGCAAACAGCACATGGTAATGCGCAGACCCGGACATCTGGTCAGCCTCCCCCATGTCTCCGGCAATGGTAGCCGTCAATGTTCGCACCGGCTGCAGGAGATTGAACCACGGTTTAGGTATCTGCGCCGCGTTGCCGGACGCCATCCAGACCACCATGGTCTCGCCCAAAGCGCGCATAATGCCCAGCAGGACAGCCGAAAATATGCCGCTGATCGAAGCCGGAATCACAACTCTAATCAATGTTTCGGCACGCGTCGCACCGAGCGCATAACTGCCTTCGCGCAACTCCCTGCCTGCTGCCTGCAAGGCATCTTCAGAAACGCTGACAATTGTCGGCAAGGCCATGATGCCTAGAATCACGGCTGCATTCAAAGCATTGACACCGCTGGTGATTTCAAAGTTGCCGGGCAACCACTCCCCGGCCCCCTGCAGAAAAGGCGCCACTACGGCCAAAGCGAAGAACCCGTAAACGACCGATGGTATAGCGGCAAGTATCTCGATAAAAGGCTTCAGAATCTGCCGCGCACCAAACGGCAGGATGTCACTCAGGCAGATGGCGGCCATCACGCCCGGCGGCACGGCCATAACCACCGCCGCCAACGTAACCAGAAAACTGCCGAAAAAAATCGCTGCGGCACCGAATTGCGGCGGCGTGTGACTGGGATACCATGCCTTGGAAGTGAAAAATTCCGACGCATTATGGGTGTTGAAAAACGGCAGCGCGTCGCGAGCAATAAAAAAGATTATTGCCAAGACCGCAAGCGCCGCCACGGACGTTATTGCCAAAAGGGAATAACGCCCGGCCGCGCCCAGAATCTTCCGGCGCATCAGAACGCCGGAAGACATCATCAGTGTTTCGGAAGTAGCCATTTACTTCTCTGGCATCGGTACGAACCCGATCTCTTCTATGATCTCCCTACCGCGCGCCGTACGGCTCAGACCGATGAATTTGGCGGCCAGACTGTCAGCGGCAGGCTCGCCATTGGTGAACATGAAAAGTTCACGGGCCAGGGGATATTTCTTCGCGATCACAGTCTCGGCGCAAGGTGCCACACCGTTGATCTCAAGCGCCTTGACCGTGCGGTCTACAAACCCCAGGCCGGCATAGCCGATGGCACCGCGGGTCATCTGCACGCGCTGGCGCACACCCCCGTTGCTTCCTGTATATTCCGCGCCTTCAATGATCTTATCGTCTTTGCCCAAAACCAGTTCCTTGAATGACTCGTACGTGCCACTGTTGGTATCGCGGCTGATCACGACTATGCGCTGGTCACTGCCGCCAACTTCCTTCCAGTTCACGATCTTACCTGTGTATATATCTCTGACCTGCTCGATTGTTAGCCCCTTAACGCGGTTGGATGGATGGACTATTACAGGCAAGGCATCAAAGGCGGCAACATGCTCAACCGGCTTGACGCCTTTCTCTTCCATCGCCTTCTTCTCGGCTTCCTTTAAATGCCGCGAAAGGTTGGCGATATCACAGGTGTTGTTCAGAAGTGCTTTAGCACCGTTGCCGCTACCAGATTCGCTGACGGTTATGTTGACGACGGGATTTTGCCGCATCATGTATTCGGCAAACGCTTTGGCTATCGGCCCGACCGTGGTTGACCCGTCCAAAGTGAGCTTGTCCTGCGCGCATGCCACTGTGCACGCCGCAATAAAAAAACCCGTCAATACCGTGTACTTCATAATGCCTCCATTTTTTGCTTTAGGACATACCTTGTCCCGTTGCGCATTAGGAGACCATTAATCCGTTAGAAAAATATCAGTCCACTGTTAGAATATTGTTAGACGGCAGCGTTCATTAGTTTCGCGGCCGCGCGGCAGACTATCCCTCATTCCAAGATTTTTGCAGCAGCCTCCTGAAAATCCTGCCGCAGACGTGATGCATCCGCATTGGCGTAGTCCGCGCGCTGCACCATCAGCACATAGGCGGCTTTTTTCACAGGATCGATCCAAGCCTGCGTTCCGTATGCCCCGCCATGCCCGTACGTGCCGGGGCACAACATGCCGGTCACACCCTGCGGCTCACGCACGATTCCGACACCCAGCCCCCAGCCGTTGCCGGGCGTGAAGCCTGTCTTGAGGTCGCCGCTCTGCACTGACGACAAGGCCGCAACCGAAGCCGGAGTCAGCAAGCGCTTACCCTCATAAGTCCCGCCGTTCAGCAGCATCTGGCAAAACCTGGCGTAATCAGCGGCTGTGGCGTAAAGCCCGCCGTTAGCCGCCGGATAGCGCCGCTCACCCCGCGCAAAGTCGTATATCTCCGGCACCGCAACCAGTTTTGCGCTGCCGTCTTTAAGACAATAGGACTTCGCCATGCGCGCAATCTGCGCGTTGTTCGGATAGAAGGTCGTGTCCTTCATGCCCAGCGGGCCGAAGAACCGTTCCTGCAGGAATTGCTCAAGCTGCCGGCCCGAGACCTTTTCCACGATCCGCCCGAGCGCGTTGATGCCGGCCTGACTGTATTGCCAGCGCTCGCCAGGCAAGAAGCGCAACGGTTTCGATGCATAAAACTGAACCAGTTGATCCAGCGTGGCAGCGGAAAGCGCCTCCGCGTTAGTCGGTTCCGCCAAGCCCGACGAGTGCGTCAGCAAGTGCTTCAGCGTTGGGCTTCCGGACATGCCGCCCGCAGTTTTCAAGCCTGCTAGCTGCGGCAGATGTTTTTCCGCCGGATCATCCACGCAGAGTTTTCCATCCTCCTGCAAAGCCAGAATCGCGCAGGCGACAATCGGCTTGGTCATCGACGCGATCCAGAACATTGCGTCCTCGCGCATCGGCACATCCGCTTCGATGTCCGCCAGTCCTTCCGCCGAAAAATGCAGGATGCGGTCCGGCGTCGCCACCAGCGCCACCGCGCCCGCCACCTCATTCGCGCGGATCCGCTGCCGAACAGCCGCAGCCACCGTCTCAACCACCGGCTCGGCCGACACGTGCCCAGCCGCCAATATCCCCCCAACGC
>JAQVQN010000020.1 GCA_028701555.1 Kiritimatiellia bacterium
CCAGTTCGATAAAGGCACCGTACGTGGTGAAGTTGCGTACTTTTCCGCTCACGCGGCTGCCGGCCGGATAGCGGTCCTGTACGGTATCCCAAGGATTAGCCTCGGTCTGGCGGATGCCCAAAGCGATCTTCTGGTTGGCTGAATCAATGCTCAGCACCACCACGTCGACTTCGTCTCCGACGTTAAGTACGTCCGAGGCGCGCGCCACACGTTTTGTCCACGAGAATTCGGAAACATGAACCAGACCCTCAATGCCGGGCTGGATCTCAACGAAGGCTCCGTAAGGCACCAGGTTGACGACTTTTCCGCGCAGGCGGCTGCCGACCGGGAAAGTGCCCTCGATATTGTCCCATGGATTGGGCGTGGATTGCTTGAGCCCCAACGAAACGCGTTCGCGATCCATGTCCACGTCGAGAATCGTGACTTCGAGCTCCTGCCCAACCTTGAGCATTTCGCTCGGGTGCTTGATACGGCCCCAGCTCATGTCGGTGATGTGCAACAGGCCGTCCAACCCGTCTAGGTCAACAAACGCGCCGAAATCTGTGATGTTTTTGACACGCCCGTTACGTATCTGGCCTTTTTCGTTATTGCCCAGCAGATCACGCTTCTTGTAAGCCATACGATCTTCGATCAGCTCGCGCCGAGAGACAATGATATTGCGTCTTTCATTGCTGATCTTAATGACTTTGAATTCAAAAGATTGGTCCAAGAAGCCGTCCGGATCATGCACCGGAGAAACGTCAACCTGCGAACCCGGAAGGAAGGCGTCCACTCCGTCCACATCAACAATCAGCCCGCCGCGCACTTTGCTGCGGATAATGCCGGTGACAACACCACCCTCGGTGTACTTGTCGAGGATTGCATCCCAGCGGATCTTATCATCGGCGCGGGACTTGCTGAGGTTCACCATGCCGTTTTCGCCCTCAAGCTCTACGAGCAGCACATCGATGATGTCGCCAGCTTTGACTTGCGTCGGGTCATAGAACTCGTTGGCAGGGACGACACCCTCCGACTTGTAGCCGATATCAACGAAAACCTCGTTGCCTTTGATTCCGCTAATGGTTCCCTTGATGATAGAGCCAGCCGTGAACTGGTTGACTTGCTGATCCAACGCCGCCAACATCATGTCATACATTGGGCCTGTTTTAGGCTGGGCGGCCGTGGGTTTGCGAATTGCCATGTGAATTTATTCCCGTCTGACTCTGCTTGTATGGCTGCAATGCCGGATTTTCCGGTTGCGTGGCTTTCGTCAGGCGTTTGTTGTTTTGTTTGCTGTTCAGGTCTGTCCGTGTATTCCCCGTCACCCGACGGGGCGCACAAACCTATTCCCTAAAAAGAGAAACACAATAAATTATCAAAATCTCGCATGGTCGACAAACCATATTTCGTGACCGACGGCATGTGCATGTGGACATGTGCGGTATGCGACACGCGACACGCATTATGCGATTCAGCAAAGAAAGAATCTGGGTTTCCGGGGTACATGTTTTTCGCGGCATAATATATTATGCTTGCGCAAGGCGGGCAATGCCCGTAGTCCAAGTGTGTGTTTTGCGTATGCGTGTAAGCGGATACAAACTTATACATTCACCGACATATCTTTTTCAACGTTTTGTTTTCTTGCCAGTGGCTGGCACGGTAGGCGGTAGGGGTTATGCCGAAGGCGCGGCGGAAGACCTTGCCGAGATAGCTCTTGCTAGAGAAGCCGCATTCCTTGGCGATGACGGTTACCGAAAGGTTGGTGGAGGCCAGAAGGCTTTTGGCGCGGCGCAGGCGCGCGCGGTGCAGCTCTTCCCGGATTGTGGATTTCAGGGTCTTGCGGAAGCGCATTTCAAGCACCCTGCGGCTGGCTCCGGCATGAGCCACGATTTCAGGGACGCCGATAGGCTTTTGCGCGTTAAGCCAGACAAACTCCAGGGCGCGCGCAACCAGCGGGTCGTTGATATGCATGGCTTCTGTCGAACGGCGCGGTACCACCGCCAGCGGAGGAAAAAGCATTTGCTGGCGTCGGACATTACGCTGCCGCATAGCAGTGTCTAAAAGTTTTGCCGCCTCATAACCCATGCGCTCCGTGTCAAGGGCTATGCTCGATAGCGGCGGCGTTGTCGACTCGCATATCAACGTGTCGTTATCCACCGCCAGCACGGCCACGTCATGCGGCACGGCGATGCCTGCAGTCAGGCAGGCGTCTATCACCTGCCTGCCGCGCGTGTCCATGGCGGCGAAAACCGCGGTCGGTTTAGGCAGGTCTGCCAGCCAGGCGCACAGGCGGGTGCGCTCAAGGCTCCAGTCGCGTTTTTCCTTTGCGCGTAAAGGCCCGTAGGCGCGGCAGGCATGGCCGGCCTGCCGCACACGCGCTGCGAAGGCAGCACCGCGGTCGCGTGACCAGTTGATGTTGTTGACCTCGCCGATGAAGGCGAAGCTGGTGAAGCCGCGCTCGAGAAAATGGCATGCCGCAATCTCGCCGATGGCGACCTGATCCGACGCCAGCACACTGTGCCGCGCCAGCAGCCCCGGCGGCAGAAGCTCGTCGTCGATAGGGTCTATGAGCACGGCCGGCACGCGGGCTGCGGCAACGGCCTCGGCGTAAGCGCGGTTCTGTATCACGCCGACAATCCCTGTGCCTCCCCAATTCCGCATGGATAAAAGGCGCTGCTCGCCAGCGCGGCCCTCGGTGACGTGCAGGCTCCAGGGGCCGTGGACGCTCTCATAGCGCAGCACGCCCTTGAGGATTTCGCGGTGGGCCTGCTCGTTGGTCTCGAACAGCAGCACCACCTGCGGCATCTTATTCAGAATCCTTCCCATTACGTGCGCAAAATTACCACAAAATATGCGCAACTGTCATCTTGTAAATGCAGGTGTATGGGCGTAAATTGGATCTGTTTTTAATAGTGATTTTTCTCATTCAGTCGAGAAAGATGATGTGAGTGTTTTGCGGAGAACAAATAATGCAAGAAGACTTGAAGGAGCGGCTTACCGGGTATGCGTCGGATATGGCGGGCAGCCTGATGCGGAGCGATTTCGGAAAACTGTCGGAGATCGGGGAAGTGCTGCTGAAGGCCAAGGAAGAGGGACGGACGATCTTTCTGATCGGTAACGGCGGCAGTGCGGCCACGGCGTCGCATGTGACCAATGATCTGGTGAAGGGTTGCCGCGCGGGCGACGCGCCGGGGTTCCGCGCCTTCTGCCTGAGCGACTCCAACGCGCTGGTGACCTGTCTGGCAAACGACTTTTCTTACGAAGAGATATACTCAATCCTGCTGCGCACCTACGCGCAGGCTGGGGACGTGGTGCTTGCTTTCAGCGGCAGCGGCAATTCGCCGAACATCGTGCACGCGCTCAAGACCGCGCGGGAAATGGGGCTGGGCACGGTCGGCTTCGGCGGGCGTGACGGCGGCAAGATGAAGGCGCTCTGCGACCACATCCTGATTGCGCCGACCGACTCGATGGAGATGCTGGAGGACCTGCATCTGGTTTATTTTCACGATCTCGTGTGCGCGATGCGTCCGGCGCTGGCTCAAATGGCGGGCGTTGAAGCTTGTTCGTGCACGTGCTGAGGGAGGCCGGGGGCGGCTCACGAGGACGTTCGTCCTCCAGTTTGTGTCTAGCCCATTGCATGCTGGAGGGCGAGCGTCCCCGCGAGACGCCACAGGAGGCAATCGATATGCTGATCGGAGCGATAGACGGCGGTGGCACCAAGCTGCTCGTCGGGGTAATAACTGAGGACGGCAGGATTGTATCGCGGCGGCAGGCCGCGTCGAAGACTGCGGATGTTGCTGCCTATTTCCGGCACGGCGCGGAGATGCTGGCCGATTGCGCCAAGGAAGTCGGCATCGTAGTAGGAGACTTGGCGGGCGTGGGCGTGAGCATCCCCGGCATGGTGACGCCGGAGGGGCGTGTGCTGGGGGCGCCTGCGGCAGGCTGGGGCGCGTTCGATGCCCGCCCGCTTTTGGCTGCGGCACCGGGGTTTGCAGGAGTTAAGGTTTTTTTCGAGAACGACATCAACGCCTGCGCATTGGCGGAAATGCGGTTCGGCGGCGCGGACGGTGATTTCGTGTGGGTCACAGTCAGTACCGGCAACGGCGGGGCGGTGGTGGCGGACGGCAAGTTGGTGCGCGGCAGCGGCGGTTGCGCCGGCGAGTTCGGGCATATCAAGGTTGAACGTGTAAACCCGTTTCCCTGCGGTTGCGGCGGCAAGGGTTGTTTGGAGGCGCACGCGTCGGGGGTCGCCATCGCGCGTCGCGCACGCGAGGCGGGACTGCCGGTCGGCACGGATGCGCGGCTCTGCGAGGAACTGGCGCGGCAGGGCGATCCGGTGGCAATGCGGATCTATGATCAGACGGGGGTATACCTGGGCCGCGCTCTGGCTGCCGCCGCGAACCTGCTGAACCCTTCGCGCGCCTACATCGGAGGCGGTGTTGCTGCGGCTCTCGATCTCATGCGGCCGGCGATTCGGCGGACGCTCACGGAGGACGCTTTGCCGCAATGCCGTAACCTTGACGTGTTGCGGACGCATTTGGGTTATGAGGCGGCCCTGCTGGGTGCGGCGGCCGTATGTCTGGAAGGATTGTGTTAAACAAATGAAAGGACGGAGGCAATGAACAAAAAGGCTAATGATACAAAGTCGGGGCTTTCACGTAGAACGCTTCTCAAACGGTCGGCGCTGACGGCGGCGGCTTTTCAGATCGTGCCGGGACATGTGCTCGGGCTCAACGGACAGACGCCGCCGAGCGGCAAACTGAATGTCGCCGGGATCGGCGTGGGAGGCATGGGCGGTCACAACATTAGAAAGTGCGCTGAGTCTGGCGCGAACATTGTCGCGCTTTGCGATATAGATGCGAACTATGCCGCCAAGACGTTTAAGACATACCCAGGCGCGAAGGTCTACAGCGATTACCGCGAGATGCTCGACAAGCAGAAGGACATCGATGCGATCGTGGTCGCCACGCCTGACCACACGCACGCGCCGATCGCTATGGCGTGTATGCGCGCGGGGAAGCATGTGTATGTTCAGAAGCCGATGGCTTATTCGGTCGGCGAGGCGCGCGCGATGACTGAGGCGGCGCGTCAGCACAAGGTCATCACGCAAATGGGCAACCAGGGGCGTTCGGGTGACGGTGTGCGCATGGTTTGCGAGTGGATTTGGGCTGGCGCCATCGGCACTGTGCGCGAGGTGCACGCATGGACGAACCGGCCGGTCTGGCCGCAAGGCATAGAATGCGAACGGCCTAAGGAGACGCCGCCAGTTCCGGCGGGGTTCGACTGGGACAAATGGATCGGGCCCGCGCCGATGCGGCCATATCATCCCTGTTACCATCCGAACAGTTGGCGGGCGTGGTGCGACTTCGGCACAGGGTCGCTGGGCGATCTCGGCTGTCACGTCATGGACTGCGTGTACTGGGCGCTGAAGCTGAAGTATCCGGTCAGCGTCGAGGGCAACATCTCGACCTATTGGGAAGACTTTTGGAAAAACACTGAACCGAAAAACGAGCAGTTCCCGCGCTCCACGATTGTGCGCTACGCATTTCCTGCCCGCGAAGACCAACCGCCGCTTGACCTCACTTGGTGGGATGGAGGGCTCCAGCCGCCGCGCCCACCGGAACTCGAGGAAGGCCGCCAGATGGGCGATTCGGACGGCGGTGTGCTGTTCATCGGCGACAAGGGCAAACTGATGTGCGGCTGCTACGGTCGCAGCCCGAGGCTGCTGCCCGAGACGGCGATGAAGTCCTTCAAGCTGCCGCCCAAGACGATTGAGCGCGTTCCCGGCGGCGAGGACGGTCACGAGCGGAACTGGCTGCAGGCTGTCAAGGAAGGCAAACAGGCGGTCTCGAACTTTGACCATGCCGGGCCGTTCGCCGAAATGGTGCTGCTCGGCAATCTGGCCGTGCGCTTCCCGTATCGCCGTCTGCTGTGGGACGGCGAGGCCATGAAGGTCACCAACGACAACGAAGCGCAGGCGTTAGTCACGCGCAACTACCGTGAAGGATGGACACTGTAATTGATCGGGAGAAGAGGAGACAACCATGAAAAAAATTATCGGCATGACACTCGCTTTGGCCATTTGCCTGTCCGCGTTTGGGGCAGGCGCGGCGGACGAAGGTGGAGGTTGGATCAGCCTGTTCGACGGTAAAACGTTTAACGGCTGGAAAGTCGGCAAGAATGCGGGCTCGTTCAAGATAGAGGACGGCGCCATCGTGGCCAACGGTGACGTGGCGCATCTGTTTTATGACGGTGTCGGCGAAGACGGACAGCGCGTCTTCAAGAACTTCCATCTGAAGGTCGAGGTCATGACCTTCCCAGGCTCCAATTCGGGCATTTATTTCCACACCAAATATCAGGAGGAAGGGTTTCCGAAATTCGGAGTGGAGTGCCAGGTCAACAACAGCCACGGCGACTGGCGCCGCACGGGCAGTCTGTGGGGCGTGAACGACATCCGCGAGGCGCATGTCAAAGACAACGTCTGGTACACGCAAGAGATCATCGTGAAAGATCTGCATGTGACGGTCAAACTCGACGGCAAGACCGTGCTGGAGCACAACTTCCCGGCTGAAGCCGCAGGGAAGCCATATGCGCTCCCGACGGACATGAGTTATCTGCCCGAAGGGACCTTCGCGCTACAGGGGCATGACCCCAAGAGTAAGGCTTGTTTCAGAAACATCCGCGTCAAACTTCTCGAATGAGCCTCATTTCTCGGTGTCGTTTCATTTGAGGCAACCTTAACGTCAGGATCCATAGACGGTAAATATTTCAGTGTCATGACTTGTGAGGCAACGCGCTGGGGCCGGGGACCGTATTTAGCGGATGCAAGGCGCGGCCTCATTGTGGTAACTTGTGTGCATGAAACGGGTTTTTGTTTTCGGGGGGAGCCTTACAAAATTTAGGGTGGCGGTTTTAGCGTGTGCGGCCGCTTTGTTAGTACATGTGTCGCAAGGACTCGCCGAAGAGGGTCAGGGGCGGATCGCTGTGCTGCGGGAGCCGGCGGTGGCGCGTCGCGACGGCCATGCCGATCCTGAACATCTGGCGAGGTTGTTGCAGGACGCCGGCCTGCGCACTTTTTTTATACGAGCCGCAGATTTGGGTGATGAGGCAAGCTTCAGCCACGCTAAGGTTGATCTCGTGGTCTTGCCTAACGCGCCGTTCTTCCCGCAGCAGGCGATGGCTAATTTCAAAAAGTACCTCAAGGCGGGCGGGGCTTTCTTTTCGATCGGCGGTTACGCTTTTGACGAGCTGTGCGTGCCGGCGGCGAACGGCTGGGATGTCTGGGCGAACGGTCTGAAAGATCGTAACGCGCGGCTCAACACCCGTTACGGCGAGCATGGCGACACCATGCGTCTGCACCCGGAACAGATCGGGGTTTTCGATCCCTCTTTCCTGCTGCGCGATGTCGCGCACATTCTGCCGTCCGCCGGTCAGTTTGTGGCGGCGGGCGCATGGCGGCATGACGCTGCCGGGCTGCAGGGCCCTGCAGCCGTGGCCATGACCGGCAGCAACAACCCGGTCTTCCCGGAGGTCTATGCGCGCTGGATACCTTTACTGGAAAGCATTGACCGACTCGGCCGTCCGCGCGGGCCGGTGGCTGCGCTGGTGTTGAACTATGCCGGTCCATATGCCGGGGCAAATTGGGGTTTTTGCGGCGTGACCGACCGTAACCTTTTCAGCGGCGCGTATCCCGAAGTTGAAGTTATGTTTACGGCTGCCTGCCGCAAATTGCTGGGTGGGCCGTACCTGCGGACCGTGAAGAGCGACATGGCCTGTTACCGGCCCGGCGAGGAGGCGAGGATACGCGCGGCTGTGTATGGAGTCTCTGGGCCCTCCGCGAAACTCGCGGTGCGTTTCAGGGTCAACGGTAAGCTTGCGGCAGAGGTGCCGCTGGCGGATGGGATGGCCGAATGTTTGTTCAAGGTCGAGCCGGGGACGCCCGACTTCTTAGAGTTTTCGGGCGAGCTGGTGGAGCAGGAAGTTGTATCTGACGTGATGCGCGGCGGGTTCGCGGTTTTTAATCCGGCTGCCGCCGAGATCGGTCCGCGCGTGGAGTGGCGCGGTAACTATTTTGATTTCAACGGGCGGCCTTTGTTCTTCGGCGGCGTGAACACGTCCGGCATGATGTTTTATTCCGACAACGAAAATCCGCTGGTGTGGCGTCGTGATCTGGCGCGCATGGGTGACTATGCCATAAACACTCTGCGCTTATTGCACTTCTCGCCTTTCAGCGACGATGATGGTACTAAAAGTCGCGGCTCTTCGATGAATCTAAAGAATCGACCAGAGAAGTTGCGTCGTCAGGCTGACGCCATTGTGCAACTAGCGCAGACCAATCAGGTGTCGGTGTTTCTTTCGCTGCACGACTGGCTACCGCTGGACATTTCCGATGAAGAACTGGCAATGCAGCAGGACTGGAACCGATTCTGGGTGCAACGGTACGCTGGGGTTCCGGGGATGTTGTACGACATTCAGAACGAGCCGGGCACAGCGCTGAGAAATTATGAGGTGCTGCGTCCGCTGTACGAGAGGTGGTTGCGTGACAGGTACGGATCCGTAAATACCGCCTACAAATTGTGGAGCGATTCCGGCGGCAAGCCCGGAATAGACTTCAATGCCAAAGCGGCAGGCTGGCGTGACTTGCGTGTGCGCGACAACGAGCGTTTCCGGGCCTGGTTATACGCGCGTTGGCAGAACGAAAACGCGGCAGGCGTGAGGGCAGGCGCGCCGCACGCGGCGGTGACGGTCGGACATCTGCAGAACCACACGTCCAGCGAGAAAGTTTTGGACACGGCGGGCATTGATTTCGTCAACATCCACCACTACGGCGAGGTCAGCCATTTGCGCGGCATTCTGAAGCTGATCGACCGCAGGTTCGAGGGCAAGGGATTTTCGCTGGGCGAGTTCGGTTCTAAGATAGCGCACACGGCGCGCAACAAAGGCGATTGGGGCGATCCGCACGAGGCTTCGGTCAGCCACTACTTGGCGGTCGGGCATTATGCCTTGGGCATGGGCGCGGCCTTTGTCGCCAACTGGAGCTGGAAGGATTTCCGCGACTGCGTGTTTCCGTGGGGTGTTACGCACGCCGACCTGACACCGAAGCCGGTGCTGTTGGCGTATCGTAACATGATGCTGCTTTTCAGGACTGCGCAGCCGCGTTATGAGGCTCCCCGGCTGTATCTGGTGCTGCCCGACAGTTTCCGCTTGGGGCCGGACAGTGAGCGTATACACGGTGCCCTGCATCGGGCGACTGACTGGCTGCTCAGCGCGAACGTGCCGTTCGGTGTGATCAATGAAGAGTCGCTGGAGCGGCTGCCGCCGGAGGCGCGGGCGCTGGTGTGGCCGCTGGCGATATGCCCATCCGACAAGGCTTTTGACCTGGCTGCAAATTTTGCGGCAAAGGGCGGACACCTTTACCTCAGCGGCGATCCTCGCTTTGACGAGCACCGCAGGCCCGAACGCCGCGACCGTCTGGAGCGTTTGGGGCACAAGGCCCTGGTGCCCGAGCCGCAATCCCCGTTCTCTGGAACGGAGTTGCCGCAGGATTTGATGTTCAGGCTTTCGCCGGACGGGCGTGTGGCGTGGATGCCGGAGCCGCTGGAGCTGCTGGACAATCTGTTCGGTCCGGGGCGCGCGATATACCGGCGTTTCATCGACGAGGTGTCCGTGGTGCCGCGCGTCAGGCTGGCGCAAGAGGACAGCGACATACACATCTTTGATGTCGCTTTGCGCAACGGTTCGGCGCTGGTGGGCGTTAACATGTCAAAGGCCAAGCGGCGGGTTGTGGTGCTGTCGCACAACGGATATCCTGAGATTGTGGTAGACATCGCGGCAGGCCGCACGCTTTACGTGCAGTTGGGGTTGGATGGCAGGGTGGTCGCGGCGGCGGCGCAAGGCCGGCTGGCGGTCAACGGCAACGACATACTTGCGGAAGGCTGCGGCGATATGGCTTTCCTGGCGCTGGATGGGCGCGATTTGCGCGAGTCCGGACAGGTGGCGGCAATGCCTTTCGGGCCGGGACGTTTTGCGCTGGCGCGCGCGGCAGGCAGTGTGCCGCTTGCGGGTGCGGTCGGCGAGTTCAGGGACGGCCGGTGGGTGACGCTGGAAGAGCAGCGGCTTGAAACTGGTGGCGGGGCGGTCGCGGGCGCGGTTGATTCCGCCACCGCCTATGACCTGCGGGTGCTGCACGGCGGGGCGGGGGACGCTTGCGCCGAGTTTGAAAAACTGCTGTATGTGCGGCAGTGAAACAAGGGAGGTATGTGATGAGAAAGATGACGATGGTGTTTTGGTTGGCACCGATGTGGCTGTCGGCGCAATCGCTGGAGATCAAGGCGGACAGCGCGTCGGCGGTTTATGCGGCCGGAGATGTCGCGTCGCTGACCATTCTGGCGAAGGGTGCCGACGGCAAAGCCTTGGAATCAGGCAGTTTGAAGGTCAGTCTGAATAATTTCGGGCCGGTGGTGATAACGAATGCAGTTTTCGATCTGTCGCAGGCCAACCCTGTGAGTGTTTCGGGAACGCTGCGCGAGCCGGGTTTTATGCTTTGCAATGCGTCGACCAAAGTCGGTGACAAGGAGGTCAAGGCACTGTTCGGCTCCGCTTTCTCGCCTGAGAAGATCGAGCCGGGCTGCGCGAGGCCTATGGATTTCGACGAGTTCTGGGACACCGCCGTTAAGAAACTAGAGGCCGAGGTACCGCTTGATCCTAAAGTCGAACGCCTTGAAAAGCACAGCAACGAGCGCCGCGAAAGCTTCCGGGTGAGTTTTGCCACGGCAGGCGGCAAGCGGGTGTACGGGTTTTTGTGTGTGCCCAAGGGGGCTGGGCCGTTTCCGGCACATGTGAATGTGCCCGGCGCGGGACCGGGGGTGGTGGCGCCGCAAACGCACTTGGCCGATCAGGGCTATATCAGCCTTGTCATGAACGTACACCCGTTTGAACCGGCGGAGAACATTGAGGAGCAGAAGCGTTTGTACGGCGAACAGGACCGCATGCTGAAAGAGAGGTACGGCGCGCCGCGTTACTGTCAGTCGGGTGCGACGGAGCGCGAGACCTACTTCTTTTATCCGATCATTCTGGGGATCAACCGCGCGGTCAACTGGCTGGCGGAACGTACGGATGTTAACAAGGCGCGTTTTCTGTACTCTGGATCGAGTCAGGGCGGCGGATTCGGGTTTTATCTATGCGGACTGAACCGCAACTTCACGCAGGGCGTCATCCATGTGCCGGCGATCACCGACCTGCTGGGGTTCAAAGAGGGGCGTGCATCAGGTTGGCCAAGGCTGGTAGAAAGCTTGCCTGAAAAAGACAAGGCCGCGGCGATTAAGGTCGCGCCGTATTTTGACGGGGCGCATTTTGCGGCCCGGATCACCTGCCCGGTGCGGGTGTCGGTGGGCTTCATCGACACCACCTGCCCGCCCTCGGCGGTGTATGCAGGCTACAACGCGCTCAAGGTGCGGGATAAGGAGATGGCCCACGGCATTTCCATGCCGCACAGGGTTTTCCCCGAGATCCGGCAACGGCTGGACGAACAGTGGTTGAGAAAAAAATAATCACAGGCCTGTTGACAAGGCCGCCGATACCGGATATTTTATTGACAAACCATGAAATTGGAACGCGACATAATGACAGTTGCCAGCAGCCTCCTCGTTACCGGGCGGGTTACGCCCGTATTTTCAGTAACGTTGTGTCAGGCGGGCTCCTGATTAAGTTAAGTCAGTGATTCCAGAGTCAGTAAAGAGACCCGCCGTTATTTCAGACGGCGGGTTTTTGTTTATAGGGTGTGAATGAAAAAAAGGTGTATGCTTGGCGGCATGGCACCGAGGAAAAGGATTGGAAAATGAAAGACAAGAAAACAACCGGCAAAGCCAACGAACCAGAGCAACCCAGTAGGAGCGGAGCGCAATGCGTCGTGGACGGACTGGTCAAGGCCGGCTGCGAGGTCCTTTTCGGCTATCCGGGCGGCGCGGTGCTGGACATTTTCAACTGTATTTATGATGCGCCTTTTAATTTTGTGCTGACCCGGCACGAGCAGGGGGCTGTGCACATGGCGGACGGCTATGCCCGAGCAACAGGGCGTCCGGGGTGCTGTCTGGTGACATCCGGGCCTGGCGCCACCAACACGGTGACCGGGCTGGCCACGGCGCACATGGACGGTATTCCGCTGGTGTGTTTCACCGGGCAGGTGGCGCTTAACATGATCGGCAACGATGCCTTTCAGGAGGCGGACGTGATCGGCATCACGCGGCCTGTGACCAAGTACAACTTTCTGGTGCGCAGCGCGGACGAGTTGCCGGAGATCATCGCCAAGGCCTTCCACATAGCGACGACCGGCAAGCCCGGTCCGGTGGTGATCGACATACCCAAGAACGTCCAGAAGCAAATGACTGCCGCGACGACGCCTGATAAGGTGACTATGCGCGCTTATAAGCCTGACGTGGAGATCAGTCCCGACGAGATCAAGAGTTTTGCCGATATGATCAACGGGGCCGAGCGTCCGTTGCTCTACGTCGGAGGCGGCATGATTGCTGCGGGTGCATCTGAGATCCTTGCGGAGCTGGCGCACAAGGCCAACATACCGGTCTGCACCACCCTGATGGCGCTGGGAGCGTTTCCCGAGGACGACCCGCTCGCGCTGCGCATGGTGGGCATGCACGGCAGTGTGGCCGCGAACTACGCGATCGATCATTGCGACCTGCTGATATCGGCCGGCGCACGTTTCGACGACCGCGTGACCGGCAAAATATCCTCTTTTGCAACGCGGGCCAAGATCGTGCATATAGACATCGACCGATCCTCGATCAACAAGAGTGTGCACGCGCATCTGGGGGTGCACGGGGATTTGCGCAAGGTTTTGGAGGCGGTGACACCGCTGGTCAAGACCTCCGCTCGCGAAGAGTGGATGGCGCAGGTGGCTCAATGGAAAGAACGTTTTCCGTTCGCATATCCGGAACGCGAGGGCGAGCTGATGCCGCAGTATGTGATCGAGCAGATCTACAAGGTCAGCGGCGGCAAGGCAGTGGTCACGACCGATGTGGGCCAGAATCAGATGTGGGCCGCGCAGTTCTTCCGCTACACGCAGCCGCGCACGTTCATATCGTCAGGCGGCTTGGGCACCATGGGCTTCGGTCTGCCTGCCTGCATTGGCGCACAGTTCGGCAGGCGGGATGAACTGAACGTCTGCATCACCGGAGACGGCGGCGTGCAGATGAACTTCCAGGAGCTGGTGGTTGCGGTGGAGCACGGACTGCCGATCGTGGTGGTGATTCTCAACAACGGGTATCTGGGCATGGTGCGGCAGTGGCAGGAGCTGTTTTACGATAAGCGCTATTCCGGTGTGATGTTGAGCCAGAGCGGGCGGGTCCCGAATGAACAGATCCCGGAAAAGAGCGGCTATCTGCCTGACTTCATAAAGATGGCCGAGGCACATGGTGCCAACGCGCGGCGCATTTCGCGTCCGGAAGAGGTGACGACAGCTTTGAAGGAGGCTTTTGAAAGCCGCCAGACCTGGGTTATCGAGTGCATCGTTTCGCCCGAGGCCAACGTGTATCCGATGATTCCGCCCGGGTCGCACGTGGCGGAGATGATCAATCACACGGTTTAGGGTGAGGTGGAATTAGGAGTTAGAAGTTAGGAATTAGAAATTAGGAATTAGGAGTATGAAACACATCATCAATTGTCTGGTGGAGAATCAGCCGGGAGTGCTTGCTCGCATCGTGGGGCTGATATCAGGACGGGGTTACAACATTGAAACCCTGAACGTGGGGCC
>JAQVQN010000341.1 GCA_028701555.1 Kiritimatiellia bacterium
TCAACGTTCAAGTTGCAGGTCAGAGGATATCATCGAAGTAACCGAATCAGACGATTTTTAATTGGCACAATTCGTTTAATTTGGTGATAAACCCTGAAGTTGAAGGCAAGGCGGCAGCACATGGCATTAAAAAGTATGACCGGTTTCGGGCGCGGGGAGTCGAACAGCGGCGCGCTCAAGGTTACTGTAGAACTCAGCACGGTCAACCGCAAACAGTTCGACTGCAATTTTTCCATGCCGAGGGAACTGGTGTGCCTTGAAGCTAAACTCCAGTCGCTGATACATTCAAGCATAACACGCGGTTATGTAAAAGGGCTGATAGCAATCACAGCGGCCGGCGTCGCAGATGAGCCTGGCGAACGCGAATTGGCGTCAGTGCGCCGCCAGATCGCCATGCTGCGCGGCATGGCGCACGAATTGGGTCTGGCCGACGACCTTACCGCCGAATCGCTCCTGCGCCTGCCGGATGCATTGCGCCCGAGCTTGCTGCCGGAAGACCCGCTTGAGTTCTGGCCGCTGCTTGAGCACGCAGCTTGCGCGGCGCTGGATAACCTTGACGGCATGCGCCTGCGCGAAGGTGCTGCGCTGGAACAAGACTTGCGCGGACGTTTTAAGGAACTTGAGGCGAGCGGCAGGCAGATAGCTTCTATTGCGACGGGTGTGCCCGCATCCTACAAAGCGACGCTGGAAAAACGTTTGGCCGAGCTGCTGGGCGGGGGAGCTGCGGTAGACCCAGCGCTACTGGCGCGCGAGGTGGCCGTTTTTGCGGATCGCTGTGATGTCAGCGAAGAGCTGACGCGCCTGGCCAGCCACTTTGGACAGGTCGGCAAAGTTTTGACGCAAGGCGGTGCCTGCGGCCGTACGCTGGATTTCCTGTGTCAGGAACTTTTCCGCGAGATCAACACCACCGGCTCAAAAGCCAACAACGTTGAAATATCTCGGCTCGTGATTGAATTCAAGGCCGGACTCGAAGCCGTGCGCGAGCAAGTTCAGAATATCGAGTGAGCGTGGCAGACAAAGCGGTGCCGCAACATGCGCGTGGCGCGTGTTTTTGTCATCGCATTCACGATTTGCTCCGGAAAGTTTTAGAGGACGAACGCCGCCGTTTTTGAGAGCAAGGCGCATTTCTCGCGTTTCTTTGACCTGTTGCCTGCATTGTGCTACTATTTCAGAAAATTCTGAAAGTTTAAGTTTCTTCTTCTGCGCTGCTTTAAACCTTTAAACTTCTAAATCCTAATTCCTAACTAGGTTTCACAATGCCACACCGTATTCTTTCATTGGCGCAAGCGGCGCGACATATCCGCATCCCTGAGCGCGAGCTGTTCCATCTGGTACAGCGCGACGAGATTCCTTTTGTCCGGCGCGGCGAAGAAGTCTGTTTCGAGCATCGTGTGCTGGACGATTGGGCGCAGCGGCGTATACTCGGTTTGCCGACCGCCTCTCTGACGCGCCACCATCGGGAAGAGGTTGCTGACCGCACCAAGAGTGCCGACGAAGACATCTTGGTCGAACGCCTTTTCCGTGCACAATGGATCGATGCCGCGCTGAAATCGCGCACCAAGCCGGCAGTGATCCGCGACATGGTGGCGCTGGCGGTCAAGACCGGACTGCTGTATGACGATGCCGCCCTGCACAAGGAGATCGAGGAACGCGAGGCCGCCAGCTCTACGGCCATCGGGTCAGGTGCCGCGTTCCTGCACGCGCGTTATCACGACCCCTACCACGCCTCTGACTCCTTTGTGGTCTTGGGACGCAGCCTGCAGCACATTTTCTTCGGGGCACAGGACGGAGAGCAGACCGACATCTTCTTCCTGATCTGCTGCACCGACGATGCCTTGCACCTGCACACACTGGCGCGGTTGTGCATGATGGCGCATGGCACCATGCTGCTCTCCGACCTGCGCGCCGCCGCAGACGCCGACGAAATGTACCTAGCACTCCACCGCGCCGAGCGCGAGATCCTAAAAACGCTTTAGACGGCGCACTATTTCCTACAAACCCCATTTTGGCTTAGCGAAAGCGTTGCACTGTAGTCCCATAGTCGGTCAGAAACTCTGAGCAAGTACTGGTTTGCGTTGCTCAGATAAGGTTTTTAACCTGAGCCCTGATACCTGAACCCTTTAACCTTCTGCGATTCAATTTTATTGAATCGCACCCGGTTTTTGCATTCGAGCTCGTTTTGAATTGAGTCAAGCGTGTGATAAGAGTAAAATTTACATTTTCTTACAAACAATTTGAGGTTTTAGCGCGGAGTATGGTGTGAGTCAGAAGATCGATGTTTCATATGTTGCTGAGTTGGCGCGATTGGAGCTGACGCCGGAGGAAAAGCTGTTGTTCCAGGGGCAGTTGGAAACCATTGTCGGATATGTCGACAAAATTGGCGGTGTTGACATTTCGGGCATAGGGGCGACTTTGCACGGTCAGCCCTTGGTTAATGTTATGCGCGAGGATGAGGTGGAGCAGTCAGTTGAGCGCGGGCGGTTTCTCGCTAATGCGCCTGACCGTAGCGGCGATGAGTTCAGACTGCCCAAGATTGTAGAAGATGCGTGATGGGAAAATGGGAGAGAGAAGAGTTAAGAGGGAAGAGCGGTTGGTGAATAGTGAGTAGTGAATAGACTAGGTTCGGGAGTAGCGAAAGATGGATGTTTCGGGATTGACACTGTGTGCGGCAGCGGCGGGACTCGCGAGGAAGGATTTTTCCTCTGTGGAGTTGACGCAGACAGTGTTGGATGCGATCAACGCCAAGGACGGGGAATTGAACGCGTACCTGAGTGTTGACGCTGATTATGCGCTGCGGCAGGCGGCGGCGGCGGATGCGGCGCGTGCTGAAGGGCGTGAAGGCGACCTGCTGGGCATCCCGCTGGCAATAAAAGACCTGATCAATGTCGAGGGGCAGCCCTGCACTTGCGCATCAAAGATACTTTCGGGATATGTTTCACCTTACGACGCGACGGTGACGGCGCGTCTGCGGCAGGCCGGGGCAGTTTTCGCCGGGCGAACCAATATGGATGAGTTTGCGATGGGCTCTTCCACGGAAGGGTCGGCCTTCAAGGTCACGCGCAATCCGCATGATCTGAGCCGGGTGCCGGGCGGTTCGAGCGGAGGTTCGGCGGCGGCGGTGGCAGGTGGCGAGGCGGTCGCGGCGTTGGGCACGGACACGGGCGGCTCGATACGTCAGCCAGCCGCTTTCTGCGGTTGCGTTGGGCTGAAGCCCTCTTACGGGCGTGTTTCGCGCTACGGGGTTACGGCATACGCCTCTTCGTTGGATCAGGTAGGACCCCTGACCCGCACGGTCGAGGATGCTGCAATGCTGCTGCAGGTGCTGGCGGGGGTTGATCCGCGTGACGGCACGACACTGGACGCGCCTGTGCCGGATTATTGCGCGGCGCTGGGTGGCGGGAT
>JAQVQN010000342.1 GCA_028701555.1 Kiritimatiellia bacterium
AATGTCGCGCTCGCGCAGGTAGAAGTCCAGGTCGCCGTTGTAGCGTGTGGCAGTGTGGGCGTCAACCTCGACGGTTGTGGAGGTGAGGGTGCGCAGAAGGTAGCGGTCGTGCGAGATCAGGATCAGCGTGCCGTCGAAAACGCGCAGGAAGCGCTGCAGCCATTCTACCGCAGGCAGGTCGAGGTAGTTGGAGGGCTCGTCCAGCAGCAGCAGGTCGGGCTTGGACGCCAGCACGCGTGAGAGCTCGGCGCGCATCTGCCAGCCGCCGCTGAAGCTTTTGAAAGGCTGGTCGAAGGACTCGGCGGCGAATCCCAAACCGCCCAGCGAGATTTTGACGCGGGACTCGATCTCGTAGCCGCCCAGGTGCTCGAACTCGGTTTGCACATTGCCGATGCGTCGCAGGAGTCGGGAGCGGTCGCCGTCATCGCTGACTGCGGCGAGCTGACGTTCCAAGGCGTGGATCTCATGCTCCACTTCGGCCAGGCCCGGAATACCGCGCAGCGCATATTCGAGCAGGGTCTCGTCCGGCGATTCGGCCTTGAGATGCTGGCGGATGTGGCCGACGCGCGGCGACTCCTCGATGATGACCTCGCCGGAGTCGGCAAAGGCCTCGCCCAGGATCAGGCGGAAGAGCGTGGACTTGCCGGAACCGTTGGGTCCGACAATGCCGACGCGCTCGCCCTTGTTGACTCGGAAAGTGACGTCGGAAAAGACCTCCTGCGTGCCGTAGCGCACGCCGATGTTGCGGAACTCTATCACTGGGGCACCTTAGTTTCGTTTTCGGCGCGGGACAGCCTTTGCAGCGCGGCGCCGCTGGCGCGGCAGCACAGGGCGGCTAACAAGATTGCTGCAATGTTCTTTTTCATAATTTAACGGCTTTTGCGTTAGAACAATCTCATATTCCTCCGAACAGATCAAGAGCCCGTTCTCTAGATACATAAGGTCATCTCAAACTTTTTTTGCTATACTCCGTCATATCAGATGCGGCTAGTGCCCATATAAGTTAGAGACCATGAATGTGTCAGGGAAAAATCAGCCCGGCCCTTCGGGAACGGGAGCCTTCGCATGGGAGCTGACCCGTGCGCAAGGAGACCTTTATGTCTATATCGCGGCCCTGACCGGCAAAGCCGAGGCCGCGCGCGACATCCTGCAGGACGCCAACCTGACCCTTTGCCGCGAGGCTGAGCGCTACGACCCCTGCCGTCCTTTCCTGCCTTGGGCACGGTCGGTGGCGTATTACGAGGTCTTGAGTTGGCGCAAACGCCAGTTGCGCGAGCGGCTGGTTTTCGACGATACCTTGTTGGAGGAGATCGCCGCAGCGCTGGAGCCTGCGCCGCAGGTGCCGCACGCGCAGCTTGACGCGCTGGAGGGGTGTCTGCAAAAACTGCCGGAACGCATGCGCAAACTGTTCGAGTCGCGCTATGTCGCCGGCCGCACCGTCAGCGACCTGGCCGCGGACGCCGGTCGCCAGCCTAACGCGGTCGCGGCCAGCCTCTACCGCATCCGTCAGATTTTGAGCGCGTGTGTCGAGGACACGCTGAAAGGAGGCGCTCATGCTGATAGCTGAACATGAAGCGCGCTTCTCGACGCTGGTGATGGCGGTGGTGGAGGAAACAGCCGCGCCTGCCGAGCTGGCGGAGTTTAAGGCACTGCTGCGCGCCTATCCCGAATTCAAGCAGCAGTATCTCGATCAGATTCGCATCCACGCGCTGATGTGCCACAGGAGCGAGCGCTTTGCGTCTGTTCCGATTGATGCCGAAGGGGTTGAGCCGGCGGCAAAAGTAAGAAGACCGGATTGGCGCGGGCTGGCGCGGAAAACAGGCGCTGCCGCCGCTGCGGCTCTGTTTTTGTCCGGGGTTTTGGTGGCGATCAATCATCAACACGCGGTTGAGGAGTCCCGGCAGGCCTCCGCCGCCCCGTCCAAACAAGGAGCGATCGAGATCGTCAGGCAGGTCGGTGTTAGCGGTCTGGATGTGCCGTCCGCACTGCCGGGCAGTTTGCGGCTTGGTGCGGGCCATATCTCCGTGCGCTTGAAATCCGGCGTCGCTCTGGAAGTTCTCGGGCCGGCGGACATGCTGGTGACGGGCTCGATGGACGTGCGGTTGCGGACTGGCCGGCTGCTGGCTCATGTGCCGCAGAAAGCTCGCGGGTTCATGGTGCAGACGCCGGAGTTGGAGCTGTGGGATATGGGGACGCGATTCGGCGTGTCCGTAACCGAAGACATGAGCGACGTCTTTGTCTTTCAGGGAAGCGTACAGGTCAACGAGGCCTCGGGCGAGGCCGTAGACCTGTGCCGGGAGGGGGAGGGAGTGCGCGCGATTAACGGCGAACTGCCACTGAAATTCGCTGCGGACTGGGAAGACGCCGCGAAGCTTCTTGCCGCTGCGCAGACCGCACATTTTAATGGTGAACCCGCCAAGACTTTACAGAACGTAGCAACTATCGCCGACATGTGGGCCGAGCGGTATATGCCGAGGCTGGCAAAAGACTTATGGTTGTCGGGCGGCGGAAGCGCAGCCAGAAATCGCAAAGGCCAACTGCTGGACGCGGGCATAACGCCGATCAAGGGTGAAGTGGCGTTCGGTAAAAAACGCCCCATTGCCGCCGGGTCTGTCGGTGACGCGCCTGATACAGCGGTTAAACCCGCAGTGAAAGCCGCGTCGACGCGGGCCGCCGCAGGCAGCGTGCCCGATTTCCGTAATGCCGTGCGCCGCGAGGCTTCGCTGATCCACCACTACACCTTCGAGGGGCCGCAGGCTGATGCAGCGGACATGCGCCTGCTGGACCGCGCCGGTGCGGCTGACCTGGTCGAAAGGGTCAGGAACACAAGCATGCCGCAGTTGGCTTATGACACCGGCCACGATGCCCTGAGTTACGCGGGCGTGGCGGTGTACAGCACCAACAGTTTTACAGCCGGGCGCGCCTGGACCACCGCAGGCGCAATCGCGCTGCCCCGTGCCATGACGATTGAATGCGTGGTCTCGCCATACGCGATACCGCCGCTTTACGGCGCGGGCGTGGTGACTTCACGGGCGGCCGATAACCAGCGCGGCTATTACGTGTGGCTGACCACCGGCGGCGCTTTCGAGACGCGCGTCGGCGGCGGCGACGCACGTACGATCCTTTCAAACGTCAGCACCGGCCATTGGTACTATATTGTAAACACCTATGACTTTGACGGCGCCCAGACCACGGTCAACAGCTATTGCGCCGACCTGACGGCTGGCACGCCGCTACAGCATGTGATCATGGACGCCGTGGACACTGGAGACTATGGCGACAGCGCGGTTCTGGGAATCGGCGTTCTGCCCAACTTGAACGAAGCTCGCCAGTATTTCGCGCCTTGCGCCATTGATGAAGTGGCTTTGTACGCCGCCGCGCACGACTTCGATAAGATC
>JAQVQN010000343.1 GCA_028701555.1 Kiritimatiellia bacterium
TTTGTCACACCGACAACAAATCATAGGCCTTAAGACATAGTCAAGGCCACTGCCATTAACAAATGTGCTTGGTCAATTTACACAAGTCAAAAAAGGTGCGCCGTTCAGCCTTTGAAGTTGAACACCGCGCCACACCGTGTTATATTTCCGACTGTTTTTTGACGCGGGCCCATAGCTCAGTTGGTCAGAGCGGAGGACTCATAATCCTTTGGTCGCAGGTTCGAGTCCTGCTGGGCCCACCAATATCCCGCAAGCGTCGTTAAAATGCCGCGCCACGGGATAGCGTCCGGCTTCCGAGTCTAAGAACCGAAACACCTTACAGATGGTTTCCCGATGACCGCCGCCTATGAAACGCTAAACCGCTTGCTAGCAGGCGAAACGCCCAGCGCCGCTGAACTGGCCGGTCTGCTCAAGGCGCAAGGAAAACTAAGGGAAAGGCTCTATGCCGCCGCCGACCAAGTTCGCTCTGATAAGCACGGTGCCGCCATTCACCTGCGCGGCATCATCGAGTTCTCCAATGTCTGCAAGAACAATTGCTGGTACTGCGGCATAAGATGTGACAATCCTAATGTCACGCGTTACCGCATGAGCTTCGACGAAATCGCCGAGACAGCCGCAAACGCCAGAAAATGGGGCTGCGGCACAGTGGTGCTTCAATCCGGCGACGATCCTTTCTTCAACGCCGAAACCCTCTCCAAAATTTTGCGCCGTATCAAAACCGAAACCGGACTGGCCATCACGCTTTCAGTCGGTGTGCGCACGCGCAAGGAACTTGAAATTTTCAAGGCCGCCGGATGCGACCGTTATCTGCTGCGTTTCGAGACCACATCCAATGCCCTTTTCACTGCAATGCACCCGGATGAGTCTTTTGAATCACGAACCCAATGCCTGCAAGACCTGCGTACTCTTGATTATCAGGTCGGCAGCGGCTTCATGATCGGCCTTCCCGGCACAACTCTGGAAATGATCGCCAACGATATACTCTTCGCTACCCGGCTCGGCCTGGACATGATAGGCTGCGGCCCGTTCCTGGCCCATCCCGACACGCCCTTCGCCGGAAAGCCTTTGCTCGAAGACCGCAGCGTCTACTACAAGGCTATCGCACTGCTGCGCTTGCTCAACCCCTACGCCCACATGCCTGCCACCACGGCTTTTGACGCTTTGGAACCTGAGGGCAGAAATCTGGTCCTGCGCTGTGGCGCGAACGTTTTCATGCCCAACATCACGCCGGGCAAATACAGGAGCATGTATCAGCTTTACCCCAACAAACCTTGCGTAGATGAGGATGGAGCCGCCTGCGCCATTTGTGTGCGCGGTCGCATTGCCGGGCTCCAGCGAGAAGTCGGCACCGGCCCCGGCCACTCTATCCGCAAAACAGCAGACGCCTCAAAATGAATATTATCGTCAACGGTTCGGAACGCGCCATCGGCACCACAACAACGCTGCAGCATTTGCTGGAAAGCCTGGGCACCACTACTGTTAAGAAATTCGCCGTCGAGCTTAACGGCGAGATCATGCAGGCATCCGCGTACGCCTCTACCCGCCTGAAAGAAGGCGACCGCATCGAAATCATCCAGTTTGTCGGCGGCGGTTGACCCCCTTCCCTCCTCACTCCTAACTCCTAATTCCTAACTCCTAACTCTTCCCTCCCACTATGAAGCCTCTAATCATCGCCGGACACCTTTTCAAAAACCGCCTGTTCATCGGCACGGGTAAATTCGGCTCCAATGAAACCATGCGGCAGGCGATCGAAGCCTCTGGATGCGAACTGGTAACCGTGGCATTGCGCAGGGTCGATCTCGACAAGAATCCATCCGGCGACCCTCTGATCTCCTTGCTCGATCCCGCCAAAACCGTGATCGTCCCAAATACCAGCGGCGCTCGCACAGCGGAAGAGGCCGTGCGCATCGCACGCCTGGCCCGGGCTGCAGGCGGTTTCGAATGGATCAAGCTTGAACTGACACCTAACCTGCGGCACCTTCTGCCCGATCCGATCGAAACCCTTAAGGCGGCTGAAACGCTTGTGAAGGAGGGTTTTACGGTGTTGCCTTACATCAACGCCGACCCCGTGCTGGCGAAACGCCTGGAAGAGGTCGGCACCGCCGCAGTGATGCCACTTGCCGCGCCCATCGGCACAAACCTTGGCCTGCGTACCCGCGACATGCTGGAAATCATCGTGTCCGAGTCACGCGTGCCAGTGGTAGTTGACGCTGGGCTGGGCCTGCCATCACACGCAGCCGCCGCCATCGAACTCGGTGCCGACTGCGTACTGGTCAACACCGCCATCGCTGCGGCCGCCGACCCCGTGGGCATGGCCCGGGCCTTCGCCCAAGCCGTGCAGGCCGCCGAGTCCGCGCTGGACGCCGGTCCACGTGCCCCCAGTACGGATGCGGACGCTTCTTCGCCGCTCACCGGCTTCCTTTGGCAACACACCCCCACCACCCCTTAATCTCCAAACTCTTTTCAGAACGCGGGCCATAGGTTCAGGTCACCGGACTGAAATGAAGGTGCCGGGCTTCGGCGGCGGCAAGACGCTCTGCCAAGTACGTCCAAAGCGCACCTCGTCAAAGTCGATCGCTGCCACAGCGCCAAGGCTTCCCGCGCGTAACGCATAGTTGTCAAAAGCCAGATTGCCGACGTAATTGGTGGCATAGCTCGCGACCGTGTTGCTCTGGTTCTCGCCCTTGGTCGGATCAGGATCAAGCCACACCGTCAGATGGTCGTTTGTGCCCGGGTTGAAGTTGATCTTGGCCACAAACAAACGGGTGCTGGTATCGACAGTGACGTAAGATGTGGCGTTGGTTAAATTCTGATTCCCTGTTGCGCCAAAAAGGCTGTAACCGTGCGCACCCCAAAACTTGCCGCCAAGGGTCTGAACCTCGGTGCTGCCCCGATAAATTTGCAGACCGCCAAAACGCCCAGATTCAACGTTGCCAGGATTGTGGAAGCGTAGCAGAAAGCTCACAAACAGCGGACCGCTGACGTTGCCGCCACCTATTGTGATTCCGTCGGTATGCACCAATCCAGCCATAGTCGCCGGACTCGCAGACGTCGTGTCCAGCTTGGCACTGTCGCCTTTAAAGCCGAACCCACGCTGCATGACTTTGCCGCCGTCCCGATACAAACCCTTGTAATACAGGCCTGCGGCTTGGACCAAAGAGTTGGTCGCAGTATTGCCGCTCCAGTTCTCCGCCGCATGGCCTTCACCCAGCATCGCCTGCCCAGCCAGGAAGGCCTCAGCCGCATAGCCGCCGGCGCCGGTCATAAACCCGTCATAAGCCAACGCCTGGGTCTCCGGCGGCGTCACGCTCGCCCAATCCGTGCCAACGCGGATCTCGTCGTATTCCCATGTCTTGCTGCTGCCTCCCCTGATACGGATTTCGTCAAACGA
>JAQVQN010000344.1 GCA_028701555.1 Kiritimatiellia bacterium
GTCATTGTGACGACGCACCCGCGGACCAGAAAACGCATGGAGATATCCGGCTTGACTTTTTCGAAGCTGGTGCAATTTCAAAAACCGTTCGGGCTTATAGACTATCTTGCGCTTCAAATGGCAACAAAAGCTGTGCTGTCGGATAGCGGAACGGTCACAGAAGAGGCATCCATCCTAGACTTGCCGGCGATAAACATCCGTGACGCGCATGAGCGCCCGGAAGGAATGGAAGAAGGTGTTGTTCCCATGACGGGGCTGGACTTGTCGGCTGCGCTGACGGCATTAGACATGTTACTTGCAGACAACAGAAAAAAAAGAAACATAGTTGCGGATTATAACGTTGATAACGTGTCCGATAAGGTGGTTTGCGCAATATTGAGTTATACGCCGTATGTGAGGCGTGTGGTGTGGAGAGAGAGTTAACGCAGAGACGGAGAGGGTTTTTAAAGGGGTAGTGCTCGGGGGCATGGACCGGGGAGTGTTATCAACGAATCAGGAATAGTTGTGAGTGTTGATGAGAGTGCTTGTTTTGACAGAACGGTATTATCCGGAAGAGTTTCTGGTTAATGACTTGGTAGCGGAGTGGAAGCGGCAGGGCATGGATGTCGAGGTGTTGACGCAGGTTCCCAGCTATCCTCACGACCGCATTTTCGCTGGATATAAGAACAAAGGGAGGCAAACGACTGAAGATGCGGCAGGTGTCGCTGTGCATCGCGTTAAGACAGTGCTGGGGTACAATCGCTCGGTTTTTCGCAAGGTTTTCAACTACATAAGTTTCGCTTGGCGTACCTCATGGTGGTGCCTGTTGCGAGGGAGAAGTTATGACCGAGTCTTCGTTTATCACACAGGACCATTGACCATGGCTTCAGCCGTGGTTGTTTTGCATTATTTATGGAAACAACGGTGTGTGATCTGGACACAGGATCTATGGCCGGATGCGGTTTTTGCGTATGGGTTTAAGCGGAGCGTATGCCGAGAGTGGCTTTTGAACGCTTTTGTGCGTCTGATATATTCGGCCTGCGAGGAGTTGCTTGTCTCTTGTCCCGGATTTGTGGAACCGTTGCAGAAGCGTCTGGGCCGAACGGTTGAGTTTGTGCCGCAGTGGGACACCGGGAGTGAAGAAGTGCCCGAAAAAGAGCCGGACGGCAAAGTGGTGTTTATGTTCGCGGGAAATTTGGGAGTGCCGCAGAATATAGAACAGGTGATTCGAGGATTCCATCAGGCCGGTCTAACCGCGGCCGAGTTGCATTTTGTGGGCGGAGGAGTGATGTTGGAGCCGATGCGTGCGCTTGTGGCGAACTCTGCGATACCCGATGTCATTTTTCACGGCAGGCAGCCGCGCGAGTCAATGCCGGCCTTTTTTGCAAAGGCTGATGTCCTCGTATTGTCTTTGGACGCGCCGTTCAGCCTGACCCTGCCCGGCAAGTTCCAAGCTTATTTAAAGTCGGGGCGTCCGATATTCGGTATTTTAAAAGGGGCGGCGGCAGATATGATAGAGAAGCATGGATTGGGAGCTACGGCTGATCCAGAAAGTAGCGAATCCATTGTTGAGGGATTTCACGCGCTGCATGTCAAGGCCAGTAATGGCGATCTATCAGCTTGCCGGAAAGAATGCTTGGCTTTTTCCGAAACCATGTTTAAACGCGATAGATTGATCGCCAAGCTGGCGTACAGGATTGGAAGCTGAAAAACCGAGTGCAAATAGGGGATTAGATGCTTTTAACACCGTTTTATAAATTGACCTTGAAGATGGTTGGTTTGATTGTGGCGATAGTAATAGCCTGCCGTCTGACGCAGGATTATGCAATGGTGTTAATCACTATGGTTGGCGTTTTTTACTCGCTGTCAAACCAGCGCGGCAAGGCTTTGGTGATTTATCTGATCTTCCCGTTTCTTGGTTTTTTCAACCCTCTGATCCTGCCACATACACCAGCTTTTGCCATGTTCTCAAGATTGGGCACACTCGCTATGACGGGGGCGCTGTTGATTGCGTCGGTCAGGAGCCCGGGCAAAGAACGTATACCTTTGGGCGGGCTATATTTTTTTATGATTGTTGCGGTAATCTCATCTTTGCAAGGATGGTTTCCCATGATCAGCTTTCTTAAACTAGCGAATTTTTTGGTGTTTATTAGCGGAATATATATTGGAACACGGAATCTGCACCACCGGCCTCACGATATTGTATTGCTGCGCGCCACATTTATGGCTCTGTCATTTATTTTGGTGTTCGGCTCAGTGGCCACTTTGCCGTTCCCGGCTATATCCTATATAACATCACTAAAGTATTACATTCAAGAGGGAGGCATTGCTTATGCCGAGGCTCTTTTTGAGTCAAACGAGTCTGCGCAAATCGCCTTGTTTGCAGGCATCACAAATCATTCGCAGTTTCTTGCGCCCGCGCTTGTCTGCATCAATGTCTGGGTGTTGTGTGATATGTTGCTGATTGAAAAGAAAATAGAGAAGGCACATTTGGCTTTGTTGGGGGTATGCCCGCTGCTCATTTTTATGACCCGTTCTCGGATCGGGTTCTTCGGTTATGCGGCATCCCTCGCTTTCGTTTATACATTCACTCTACCAAAAAGCGCATTGTCCGGTCGTGCCCGCGCGAGATTATCCGGTTGGATGTTTGCCTTGCTAATATTATTGATTGTATGGGCGGTCACATTTGAGGTGCGGGAGCAGACGATAAGCCGGTGGTTGCGGAAGACGGAAGAGGTCCAAACGGATCAAAGGTCATTGAAAGAGGCCCTCACCGATAGTCGGCAGGGCACAATCGAACTATGCATGTCGGAATTCCGGCGCTCGCCCTTGTTGGGTAGCGGGTTCCAGGTGTTAGAAGTGCATCGAGCGCAATATGAGCGAGGGGAGATATCACTGTTTTCAGCCCCGCTGGAGAAAGGCATTCTGCCTTTGATGGTATTGGGTGAAACTGGGATTCTGGGAGCCACAGTTTTCGGCATCTTTCTGGTCGCTTTTGTCTTGGGGTGTCTGAAGAGCAAGTACATAGCTACACTGACGCTGTTCTCATGCCTATTGATGACAAATATGGGCGAGGCGACCTTTTTTTCGCCCAGCGGGGGCGGCGGAGTATTGTGGATGCTGACCGCTGTTGGCGGCTTCCTGATAGACATGTCAAACGTTGTCGAGCGCAGGATGGGCACGGCAAGAGCGGGTTTAAGAGCGCAGTTCGGTTTCACGGGTGCGCGCTAAGGTATAATTTGGCATGGTCGACATGAAGATCTGCTATTGGACAAATTATCCGAGCCGGTATCAGGCGGCTTTTTTTAAGGCGCTGCGCGGATCCGGGGTGGATCTGCGGGTGGTGTATTTCACCGTCCACGACCGGTACCGGCGGCGGCTGGGGTGGCGG
>JAQVQN010000345.1 GCA_028701555.1 Kiritimatiellia bacterium
GAAACGCTCACGAGGAACTGGGTACGGTTTTCAAATCAATGCAAAGGCTGTCCCCATCGAGAGCCAAATGGTTGAGAGATTATCAGCACGAGGCAGCTCGTCTGTTTCACTCCGCTACCTCTGAGGGTACAACGGCAGCCGCACGTGTGTACCGTGACGCTTACCCTGATGGCTCAGCATCAGGCGAGATCACGCCGGAAATGATCTACCGCTCCGTCCAGCAAATGCTGGCCATTTTGTCACACTAAAGCCGTGTTGAAAAGGTAGGGCGGTTTCCCCGAAACCGCCGCGGACGCCTCGGGGATGCGTCCCTACCAATAACTTCGATGTTCGATGTTCCAGTTAACCTCCCTCTTCGCCTGCCGCAATGAGACCCGCCCCATGTCGCTCAGTCGATATTCCTGGAGTCGGCTGGTCGGTTTGTCGGGGATGGTCATCTCGATCAAGTGCGTGTGCGGGCAGCCAGCGGCGACAACCAGCTTTTATTATTCATATTTCGCCGCTGTTCACAATGCCTAAATGGCAACGCTCCGATCCCCATCAAACAGGCGTAACTTGATCCATGCTTGCGGTTACCGATACTGCATGGCCTATCATATCTACATTGAGGACCACTCTCATTGTCCCCGCCATCCGCGCCACCAGACCCTCAACCCCCATGAAAGGGCCATTGACGATACGCACAAGCCGCCCTTTCTCCAACGGTTGCACAGGCTTAAGGCTAGGATCCGCGCGCAGGGCGCGCCGCACCATGATCAGATCACGCAGCATGCGCCGCGGCTTTAAAGGTTCCAGCACCCGAACCAGCAGATTGGTCTTTAGCATCTGGAGACGCTGAGTGTCATCAATCTTGGCAAATACGTATCCGGGAAAAACCGGCACACTCACGACAATCTTGCGCCGCTGCGCAACACGCTTCTGCTCCCTTAAAGGCAAATAATGTTTAATACCGTAAAGTGCGCAAAAATCAGCGACTTTCTTTTCGGTGCGTGGCTTAACAAAAAAAACCTTCCATTGCTGCATATATAGGCCATGATACCTCACACGGGCGCAACCCGCAATACCAAGGATTCTTGGTTCGGCATCCAGTTGTGTAAACCGCAATTACGATAAATGCAGACTTCCCGGACGTACAGCACTTCTGGGTCAAATAATATAAAATTTCGGGCAGATCGGATATGGTCACAATAAGGCATCTGCCCTATACTTTTGCCAGATTACGGGGTAAATGTTGTTTTTTTGTAAACAGCCCCGGTCAAATGCATATGGAGTTGTTATGGAAAAGTCAGACATCCTGGCATCTAACGTCAAGAAACATTCGCTGCTTTACATTGTTCTGGTATCCGCCTTGGGCGGTTTTTTGTTCGGCTTTGACTCTGGCGTGATCTCGGGGTGCGAGAAGGCCATTCAAGCTGAGTTCCAACTCTCCGGCTTCTGGCACGGCTTCACTGTTTCAGGGGCGCTCATAGGTACCATTATCGGTGCCTTCAGCGTAGGCTGGCCCTCGGATCGCTTCGGCCGTCGCCCCACGCTGATGATGATGGCCATACTCTTTCTGATCTCCGCCGCCGGATGCGCTTTCGCCGGCTCGCAGCCTGTGCTGGCCTGGATGCGTTTCATCGGCGGTCTGGCAATCGGCGGTTCTTCAGTCGTAGTGCCGCTTTATATCGTGGAGATCTCCCCCGGCCCCGTGCGCGGACGTTTGGTCGCCGTTAACCAACTCAATATCGTCTTCGGCATCCTGATCTCTTACGTCTCGAACTATTTTGTCGCCAAAGCCATGCTGGCGCAAGGCTTGCTCGGCAGTGCCTGCGAAAGCCTCGCCCGCCTTTTCACCACAGCCCCCATGACAACCGAACAGGTGATGTGGCGTGTGATGTTGGGCGCGGAGTGCGTCCCCGCCGTGGCCTTCCTGCTGCTGCTATTCACCATCCCCGAATCACCGCGCTGGCTGGTGCGCGCTGGCCGCAGCCGCGCCGCGCGCTCTGTGCTCGACCTTGTCGGCGACGCCACCCCTGACAAAACGCTGTCCGAGATCGAGGAGACGCTTGTCGTAGCCGCGCGCACCGGAACCGTGCCGCTCTTCCAGCGTCGCTACGCCAAGCCGATCGTGCTGGCCTTCTTCATCGCCTTCTTCAACCAAGTCTCCGGTATCAACGCCATCAATTATTACGCACCGCGCATTTTCGAGAATTTCGTCGGCTCCCAGTCTGCCCTTGCCGCAACCATCGGCGTCGGCACGGTCAATTTAATCTTCACGCTGCTGGCCTTCTTGATCATCGACAAATTCGGCCGGCGCGTCATGATCATCGGCGGATCCATCGCCATGACCTGTATGCACTTTCTGGTGGCCTGGCAACTATCGTTGGGCAGCGCGGCCAACGCCGTGCTGGCAGTGGGCGGCATCCTGGGCTTCATCGCTTTTTTTGCCATCTCTTCCGGCGCGGTCATCTGGGTCTTCATCTCGGAGATCTTCCCGAATGCGGTGCGCGCCAAAGGTCAAGCCTTCGGCTGTTTCACCCACTGGTTCATGTGTACGCTCATATCTTGGGCTTTCCCGGCTGTCGCCGAACAGGCCGGGCCTTACGCCTTCGGCTTCTTCGGACTGATGATGCTCTGCCAGATCGTCTTCGCAATCCGCTGGATGCCCGAGACCAAAGGCGGCACAATCGAAGATATCGAGCACCGCTTGGGCTTCACGCCGTCAAATGTATCATAAACTGACCCGTTAGTGTCTGCGCAGCTTGCTCAACACCACTGTAATTTTGCATGAACCTCTGCCGTTTACAATTAACAAAAATCCGTGTTTATCAGTGTCAATCCGTGGTTCTGAAATCTGCTTGCGGCTCTACAAACATGAGGTAATTGAGGACAACATCCATGACACCGCGCATACAATCTTTATTGAAGCACATTCTTGAAAAACAGCATGCAGCTTTGCGGCATGACGCGAACTGGACACTTGCACAAAAATTCAGCCGCGATAACACCCCGCCGGAACAGCGCGCTGTTGCAGCGCTGTGCGCCGTGCTGGCCGCCGAAGTTCCGGCTTTCCTGCCGGGCGAGCGGATCGCCTTCATCCGCACGGTCAAACAGCTTCCCGATCTCTACACGCCCTCTGAGATGGAAACACTGCGCATGCACGCCTACTACCACGAAAGGGGCTGCATCTTCAATATCACCCCTGACTATGCCACCACCATTTGCAGCGGTCTTGACACCCGCCGCGCCGAGCTCGAATCCCGCTTGGCGCGCGCCCGCAATGAGCAAGACCAATCTGCCACGGAGTTCCTGACATGCGCCATACATTGTGTCGACGCCGTGCTCGACCTGTCGGATCGCTACCGCGCGGCCGCACAAGCGCAGGGA
>JAQVQN010000346.1 GCA_028701555.1 Kiritimatiellia bacterium
AAAACTCAATGCGAAATGCAATGAGTGGTTGGAATTAAGATATATATCAATGTTTATGAAAAAAAATATTAACACAAAAGGTGTGCAGGAGAAAAATGCAGACAGATACAAAGAGTTAGAAGCAAAAATTGCTCAGTTAGCTGTCGCTATTGATGCAGTTGAAGATGAGAAGTTGATTGTTACAAATCAATTAAAAAGAGCCTTAGCTGACTATCAGAACCTTGAGGCTAATTCAAACAAGAGAGTAAGTCTTTTGTATATGCAATCAAGGAAGTCTCTTGCCGAAAAACTAATACCTATTGTTGATGATCTGACAATGGCAATAAAGAGTAAAGAGGAAATTAAATTTGACCAAAGTTCTTTAGCATGGGCTAATGGTGTTGTAGAGATATTAAATAATATTGAGAAGAGTTTAGAGGATATAAGATTAAGGAAAATTATTCCAGAAAAGGGAAGTAAAGTTGATCCTCAACTACATGAAGCAATTACCGTTATTGAGGATAAAATTCCAGGTGTAATTTTTGATGTAATTCAACCTGGGTATGTTTTAGATGATACTGTTATACGACCATCTAGAGTGGTTGTTACTAAGAGTAAATAATTTTTTATATATATAAACAAAATGAGTAAAATAATAGGAATAGACTTAGGTACTACTAACAGTGCTATGGCATATATGTCTGGTGGTAAACCTAACATTATCGCAAATGCACAGGGAGGGAGATTAACTCCATCCATTGTTGCAGTTGATGATAAAGGAGAAACCTTAGTTGGTTCTCCTGCAAAAAATCAGGCAGTAACTAACCCTGAGGGAACAATCTACTCTGTAAAGAGGTTAATAGGTAGATCATGGGATGACCCAGAGGTTCAAAGAGATAGAGAACTACTTCCTTTTGAGATGAGAAAATCTAAAAGTGATGGAGTAGAGGTAAAAATGGGTGATAATTGGTTCACTCCTCAAGAGATCTCTGCAAAGATTTTAGCAAAGATGAAAAAGGATGCAGAAGATTTTTTGGGAGAGAAAGTTACGGAAGCAGTAATAACTGTACCTGCCTACTTTGATGACTCTCAAAGACAGGCAACTAAAGATGCAGGTAAGATAGCAGGCTTAGATGTAAAAAGAATTGTAAATGAGCCAACTGCAGCTGCACTAGCGTATGGATTAGATAATAAAAAGGATGCTAAAATTGCAATCTTTGACTTAGGTGGTGGAACATTTGATATTTCAATCCTAGAAATAGGAGATGGGGTATTTGAAGTACTCTCTACAAATGGGGACACTCACTTAGGTGGTGATGACTTTGACCAAATGATAATTGACAAATTGGCTAAAGATTTTAAAAATAGTGACGGAGTAGACCTTAAAGATGATAGAACAGCACTTCAAAGACTTAAGGAAGCTTCAGAGAAAGCAAAAATAGAACTATCTACCTCTGAAGAAACAGAGATTAATATCCCATATATTACTGCTACATCTAGTGGTCCAAAGCATCTTAAGGTTAAGATGAGTAGATCTGATTTAGAGAAATTAACATCTGAGTTAATAGAAAAGACGGTTAAGCCTTGTGAGAAAGCGCTTAAGGATGCAAAACTAAGTACATCAGATATTGATGAAGTATTACTAGTAGGTGGTATGACTAGAATGCCAGCTGTAATTAAAAAGGTTAAAGAGATATTTAAGAAAGAACCAAATAAAGGAGTTAACCCTGATGAAGTAGTTGCAGTAGGTGCTGCAGTTCAAGGTGGTGTATTAGGAGGTGATGTTAAAGATATTACACTTCTGGATGTAACACCTCTCTCTTTAGGATTAGAGACATTAGGTGGTGTTATGACTAAGTTAATAGATAGAAATACTACTATACCTGTTGAGAAAAAACAGATATTTAGTACCGCTTCTGACAATCAACCAGGAGTAGAGATTCATGTACTTCAGGGAGAAAGAGAGATGGCAGAGGATAATAAAACATTAGGTAGATTTATACTTGATGGTATCCCCCCAGCACCTAGAGGTATTCCTCAGATAGAGGTTATCTTTACTATAGATGCTAACGGTATTTTAAATGTTAATGCTAAAGATTTAGCAACAAACAAAGAACAAAAAATTACTATTACAGCTTCAACTGGTCTTAAAGATGAAGAAATTGAAAAGATGGTAGAGGAGGCTACAAAGTATGCTGATGAAGATAAGAAGAAGAAAGAAAAAGCTGAGAAAAGAAATAATGCTGACTCCCTATGCTTTAGTATTGAGAGATTGATCAAAGAAAATGGAGATAAAATAGAAGAAGATGAGAAAAAAGACTTAGAGGAAGGTGTAAAGGAAGTTAAAGAATTAATTGCTAAAGACGATTTTGATCAAGAAGAAGTTGACAAGAAAGTAGAAAAATTAACAGAGAAGATGCAAGAGGTAAGTAAAAAGATGTATGAGAAAGCTTCAAAGGAGGCAGAAGAAAAGAAGGAAGAGGATAAGGGAAAAGATAGTGATAAGAAGGAAAAGAAAGAGAAAGATAAGGAAGAAAAAGAGGAGGAAGTAAAAGAGGGAGAGGTAGTTGAGGAGTAATTTTTCAGGAGGGGCTTTAAGCCCCTCCTTTTTTCTGCTACTATATACTCTAAGATAATTTTACTGCCTTATAAAAATGTCAGAAGAGAAAAGTGTAATAGTGTCTTCAGTTTTCGATATGATTTCGAAGATACAAAGAGTCCTTTTTAATGTTACATTATTTGTAATACCTTGGTTAATTATTCCTTTGCCTTTTGATTCAACTGAAAGGATTAAGAGTATATTCTTTATTGCTCTCTCTTCTCTACTGGTACTTCTTGAGGTGGTTAAGTGGATTTGGGATGGTAAAGTATCGATTGTTAAATCAAAATTAGACAAGATATTTCTATTACTGTTCTTCTCCTTTCTTGTGACAACACTATTTGCAAGAGATTCTTGGATTTCTATGTGGGGTTATGATGGAAGAATGGGTACAGGTTTCTTTGTAATGGTATTTCTATTTCTGTTCTTCTTTCTTTCAAGAGGATTTATGCAAAAGAAGAAAGAAATTGTTAATGCAATTACTGCTCTCTCTTTTGGACTCTTCGCTCTTATTACTTTAAGTATGTTATCTGTACTTAAGGTAGATATATTAGGGTGGTTCCCATATGTAAGAGATTTCTTTACCGTTGGGCTTCCTCTAACATTTTCATTCCAAGAGGTTATGCTTCTTTCTGGGGTATCAATATTTTTAAATATATTTCTACTTATAGAAGCATTACAATCAGATGAGTATCAATCTAGTATTTTCCCAGTAGTATCTACCGTAATTTCATTTATCTCATTAGCGATATTTTCAGTTAATCAGGGGGCATT
>JAQVQN010000347.1 GCA_028701555.1 Kiritimatiellia bacterium
AACCACCCCAGTGAAAATCATGAATCCGCCCACCGCCCGAGGGTCTTCATAAAAAGCGTCGATCCTGTCGTGAAAAATTACATAGAAGAAAACAGCGGGAATCGCCGAAAGCGAGACATACCCAATCTTGAGCATACTAGCACGGTCGCCTTTAAAGAACCCGCACACCAGATCGAAAAGAGTTACGCGGTAATAAATGATGATGGACAACATAGTGCCCAGATGCAGCATCACCTCCAGCCTGATGCCAGAGCTCTGAATATCCAACAACTCTTGAGCGATGACCAGATGTCCAGAACTGCTGACCGGCAGGAACTCCGTCAGACCTTGCAGCACCGCCAGCACAAACACGTTTATTAACTCATGCATACAGCGAACCTTCCGCAAATCAATTTATCGATTAGATTATATTGCCTATGTTGTTGTTTTGTCGACAGGCAAAGAGTATGCGCTGCTGTCGACCAACAACGCCGTGCAGGTGTTGGTTTCGGCAGTGAGAATCAATACAGGGCCTCTGTGTGGCGTGAGTATCGAGAAGGCCAGATGCAGGGCGGCGGTAGCACCCTGAACATCCCCGCAGATTTTTTCAGGAAAATGCAGGGCGACGGCAGGGAAAAGGCCTGCTGCGACACGCGCAGCATCGTTCAGATAAACTGCGGCTAGCGCTGCAGACTCGATATTGGCTTGCGCCAAGGCGGCCTCTGCCGCTGCTTCGGGCGTGTCTGCCAGACGGCAAGCCAGCAACCGAGCTAGCGCCCGGACGCCGCGTGCCTTAGCGGATGTTTCGCTTTCAAGAATCAACATGGCGGCGGCCTCGCCGGCAACTTTGTCGGCAGCTCGCATACGAACAACAGAAAGAGCCTCGGCACCGCCTGCCGCGAGCAGTTGCTGTTGTCCAGAACTGATCAGGTCAAAAGCTTCAACCAACACAACCCCGGCCGCAGTGGCAGCACCCGACATGTTCTCGTGCGCGCCTCTCAGCGACCATTCCATGGCCGCCAGACTTACGGCAGTGTTGGGGTAGGCGTGCGGGAACAGGAATGGTTTGACCAACCGCGGCCCTTTTAGAATGTAGTCGGTGAAAAAACTCTCGGCAGTGCCAGCGCAGCCCCAGGCCGTACCGCACATGACCCCCGCCACCATCTCCGCCAATTTCGCCGCTTCAAGTCCAGCCTGCCGGAAAGCCATGCCGCAGGCCGTGAGAAAAAGTGCGCTGTTCCGGTCCAAAAAAGCTTTGGGCGACACACCGCAGGCTGCAAGATCAGGGTCGGGAGCTTCGCCGACCAATGGCGCTTCTTGCTTCTCCGGCAAATCAAAACACGCAAGCGGAAACAATGCTGGTTCGCCCTCTTTCAGTGCAGCGGCATGCTCAGCCGCGTCCGCACCCAAGGCGCTGGTGACGCCGAGACCGGTGATGAGGACAGGGGAATGATGTTCTAAAGTTCTAAAATGCGGAAGTTTAAAAGTTGTAGCTTCAGTCGCACGAGACAGGACGAGCGCGGCGTTGCAGCCTCCAAACCCGGCTGAGTTGGATAAAACGCAGGTTAAAGGCAATGCGCGAGGAACGGTCACTATATCTAGGGCGCACTCTGGGTCTAGATTCTCAAGATTGCCGGTGGGAGGAATGATGTTGTGCTGCAGTGAAAGCACCGAAATGACAGTCTCGACCGCGCCAGCCGCACCAAGCATGTGGCCGAGCAAACCCTTTACAGATGTAACAGGTATGGCGGATGCGTGGTCGCCGAACAAATCCCGGATCGCCTGCGTCTCGGTCGAATCGTTCGGACGGGTTCCGGTACCGTGGGCATTGATGTGGTCGATGTCGGCAGGCTGTAGCCCCGCGCGCTCCAATGCATGGCGCATGACATATTCAGAGCCCGCGCCGCGCGGCGCGGGCGCGGTCATGTGATGACCGTTGTTGCCGCTGGCCCAGCCGCTAAGCACGGCCAAGGGAGAGGCCATCCGCGCAGCGCACAGGTCGGCGCGTTCCAGCAAGATTGCTGCCGCGCCTTCTGTGAAAATCGTACCGCTACGGTTAAGGTCGAAGGGCCGCACCTGTTCGCGGGACATTGTGCGCAGGGCACACAGACCGCTCCAAGCGAAGCGCGAGATTGCGTCGTAACCGACCAGCAACACTCGTCCGACGTGTCCAGCGGCGATCAGGTTCGCGGCGGTGGCGACGGCCGATGCACCGGACGCGCATGACAGCGAGAGCGGCAGGCGCGGTCCACCCAGACCGAATGCAGCAGCGATGGCGGCGGCGGGCGCGGCGTGGGCGCAGTTCAGGGCAGTAGAGGCGTCGAAGCCAGGTTTCCCGAACGGGGTCAAAGCGGCCTCGGCTGCGCCGATATCGGCGAAATTCGAGGCCGTGATCAGAGCGGTCGTGGCCAGCTTTTCATGGTCTTCAAGCAGACCGGCCTGCTGCAAGGCCTCGCGGCAGGCGGCGGCGGCCAAACCGGATGCGCGCGGGGCGCTCTCGAAGCCCGCCGGTGGCGTGAAGCCGCGTATCACACCAGCGCGTGTGCAGGAGATGCCGCCTAGGTCAAACAGATCCATGTCTGAGATGGCGGAGACACCGTCCAGCAGCGACTGCCACAGTGTCTCCACTCCCGCACCGTAAGGCGTGATCGCCCCCATGCCGGTGATAACCACCGAAACATTATAATTAGAAGAATTTGTATTCATTACCCCCCCCCTATGCGCCCGAGGCCTCACCGATTCCGCAGACGACTTCGTATGGCATTTCAAGAATAGCGATGCAGAGCTTGAAAGGCGCCACAAGCCCCTTGCCGGTGTTTTTAAGCCCATCCTTGAAGGTCACCTCCGGCAGCGGGCTGAAAACCATCTGAACCAAGCCCAGCGGCAAACGCAGACACTGCGCGGTCTGGCGCGGCACTTCGGCAATGCCCTTCCCCGCCCGCGTCAGCCCCGGCGCGGCCTCTTTGACGGCAGCGGCGGTCTGGATGACCGACACAGGATCGGCAGCGTACAGATGTGTGGCGGTAGCACACAGGAAGCTAACCAGCACGGCTGCCCAGCAATGTCTTGTTTGCTTATGCATCGGTTTTGTCCAATTGTCTATACCTTCGGCATTAGATTTTCCAGTTATCAGGAACCCCGACCGGCGGACTCGTTCAAAAGGCCTTGATAAACACAGCGCCGGATCTTTTGCACCGAGGTGCGTTCGAGCGGCTCGCGGCTGACCTGGATCTTGCGCGGATGTTTGTATTCGGCCAGGTCACGGCATTCATGGCGGATGGCCTTGCGCACCATTTCCTCAATCTCTGCCCATGACGGTTCCTGGCCATTGCACGCGGCCTTGACCGCATCCATGTCCGGTGCCGCGATC
>JAQVQN010000348.1 GCA_028701555.1 Kiritimatiellia bacterium
GTTAGGGACTTCATGGAGCTGTATGAAGGCGGCCGCGCGCCTTCCATCCGGCTCAAGACTCCGGAGGTGCGTGTCGATCCCGCGCCGGTACCCGTGACGCGGACGGTTTCCGAGTCTGCGCTGCCGGATAGGCATGCGATTAAGCCTCAAGCTGCAATTAAAGCGGTTGAGACGGATTCCGCGCTCGAGGTTACAGACGGAGAGGATGATGGGGTGGAAAAACCCAAAATCCGCGATGTGGCTATGGCGGTCGATGACGGCATAGTCCGCATGGCGCAGCAGGAAGAGGATATGGCTTTGGTGGTGAGTCCGGAGGAAGAGGATGCGGATGCGGTGAACGAACCGGATTTGTTTAATCTGTCGAGTCCGCCGCGGCATAAACCTGAGGTTATAAAAAATGCGGCATCTGGCAAGGCAGCGGAAGAAAAGCCGCATTTAACGCGCAGAAACCAAAGGCTGCCGGTCTTCAAGATCGGCGGGCAGATGGGCAAGGACTACATGCGTGATGTAGGCAAGGAGAAGGCGCACGCGCGCCTTGAGGCCATCGCAAAGGCATTGGCTGGGGCGTTTGGGCGTTTGCGTGAGGCGGTGGTCAGCGTGTGCCCAGACAACCTTCCCGGCATGAAGGTGCTGGCTTTTGGCGGCGCGGGTCTACTGGCCGTGCTGATCATGGTTTCGGGACTGAGGGCGATTTTCAAGATGACCGGCAAGAACGTAGCGCATGCGCCTGCTGCAGTTGTTGAACGTGTGGCGCCGCCGCCGGAACTTTATGTGGATTGATAAGTGAGCGTGTAAGCAAAAGTTCAACGTTTAACGTTCAACGTTCAACGTTTAACTCTCAACGTTCAAGTTATAAGTGGGTCAAGGGGGGCGCGAGCAGGCTGTGGACGACAGGGTCCTTGATAAGCACCTCTTCGGCGGTAAGGCCGTCAAGCTCGTGCGGGAAGACGATCCACTCTTCGGTCTCGCGCACATGGTAGTCCGGCTTGAGCGTGGTGCGGTTCTGCCCGGGTTTCCAGTACACGGTGGCGAAGCGCACTTGGGCGCGCGAATGCGCCAGACGGTCGAGCACCGCGCGCGCGGTGTGGCCGGTATCGAAGACATCGTCGATTACCAGAACGCGCGATCCCGGAACGATTGAATTGAAGATATCGTCCGCGTTCTCGAAAACAATCTCGTTGTTGCGTTTCTGGATTCCGGTGTAAGACTGACATTTAAGCACACGGTGACGCGGGCGCAGTCCGTGATAGTATAAAAACTCATGCACACTCACGCCGACCGGGGCCCCGCCGCGCCAAAGCGCGATCAGGTCGTCCGGCAGCCAGCCGGAGTCAAGCACCATGCGGGCCAGTCGGAAAGTGTCACGCAGATAATCATTGGCGGAGATGTAAAGTTTCTCAGGCATGGCGCAGCCTCCAATTTTATCGCGACATTAAGCCGAGATAGAAGTTGAGGATTGAGTGTCCCCAGAAGAGCCAGATCGCGGCAGCGGCAGAAATGTAAGGCCCGAAAGGTATGCGGCTTTGCATTTTGGCCTGTCCGAACGCGATCATCGTCAGACCGCAGACGCTGCCCAGCAGGGAAGATGCGAAAATTGTGAAGAGCACCGATTGCCAGCCTAAAAAGGCTCCGATCGCCCCCATCAGTTTGACGTCGCCGAAGCCCATGGCCTCTTTTTTGAAAATTTTAGTGCCTATCCACGCCACCCCGTAAAGCAGCCCGAAACCTGTGACGAGTCCCAGACAGGAGGTGAAAAGGCCTTGCCACCAGAGTTCCTTGCCATGCAAGGACGGCACCAGCGCGCTGAGCACAGGACCGACCGCCATACCGCCGATGGTCACCGAGTCCGGAATTATGAAGTGCTCAAAATCGACGAAAGTGCCGAGGATCAGTCCGGCTAGGAACAGCCAATATACAGGGATAATAAGCGGATGGGGGATTGGCAGCATGCGCATGGAGGCAGGCGCGGCCCATTTCATGAACACAGCCAGGAACAGCATGGCCGTCAGAAGTTCAACCAGAGTGTAGCGGAAAGAGATTGTTTCGCGGCACGAGGCGCAACGGCCCCTGAGCGCCAGCCAGCTCAAAACCGGCACATTCAGATACCAGGGTATCAGCGTGTTGCATTTCGGGCAGTGCGACCGCGGGGTTACGACAGACTCGTCACGCGGGATGCGGTAGATGCAGACATTCAAGAAACTGCCCATGCATGCGCCGAAAAAAGCCGCGAAAACGGCAAACAACAACATAAAAAAACGGATTTCCTGTTCGCTCATGGTCGGTCAGTTTCACTCCCCGTGATCGTGTGTCCACAAAGCCCCTGTAAACGCCTTAAAAGTCTCATAATACAGCTTGCCTGAGGCTTCCGCAATGCGTAAGTTCGCTGCATTTTCCAGCTAGCAATAATGGCCCCGTTGAAATTGTGGGGGCCGTGGATTTGTGCTATAAGTAGATCATGTCTTGGGAGCATATAGACGCGGCGCTGGATCGGCACGGTCACGGGCGTGAGGCTTTGGTGGCTGTGATACAGTCCATGCAGGAGGCATACCACTATTTGCCTGTTGAAGGTTTGGTATACCTTGCGTCCAAGACCGGCGTGTCCGAGGCTGAGATAACCGGCGTGGCGACTTTCTACAATCAGTTCCGGCTGCGGCCGGCCGGCCGTCGCTGCATCAAGGTTTGCGTGGGCACGGCATGCCATGTGAAGGGCGCGGAGAGGACTTACGAGGCCTTCCGCCGTGAGCTGAAGATCGCCGATGGGCAAGACACTGATCCTGACGGCGAGTTCACAGTCGAGAAGGTGGCGTGCCTGGGCTGCTGCATGTTGGCGGTGGCGGTGCAGGTGGATCAGACGATATACGGGCAGGTGACGCCTGCGCGGGTCAAAGCGGTTCTGCAAGATGTAAGGTCAGAAGAGGCGAGTGACGTTGAGGCCGGAGAAACGGCCGGCGCCGGTGTCGGCGCGCTGGTGAGGATCTGCACGTGTTCAAGCTGCGCGGCGGCAGGTGCGGCGGATGTGATGAAAGAGATCAGGCGCGTCAGAACGGCTTGCCGTTTGCCTGTGGCGGTGCGTGAGGTCGGCTGCACCGGCGGTTCTTATCACGCCCCGCTGATGGAGGTGACGCTGGAAGACGGACGGCGGTTCAGGTACGGACGGATCCGCATCAGGGACGTCGAGCCGATTCTTTTGCGTCATGTCGCGCCCGGCCATTTTGCGGTCAAGGTTCAGGCTGCGCTGCGGGCTTTCGCGGAAAGGATGTTTGCGGGCGAGGGCGACGAGACTCCCATCCGTTTTCCCGCCAGCGTCAGGGACCAGGCGGATGA
>JAQVQN010000349.1 GCA_028701555.1 Kiritimatiellia bacterium
ATCGCGTCCGGCATCGCGCCCGCCGCCCACGTCACAGCCAGATCGTCTATGCCTAAAGCGTGATCGGAACCGCTGTCGTCCGGGTCGCGCCAGCGCAACAGCACCACCTCGCCTGCGGCCACAGGACGCGGGAGTTGCGCTGCAAGTCCGGACGCGGCATAGACCGCGTCCGCAGCGTTGGTCACTACCGGCGACTCGAAACAGAGCGCCTTGACCCGCCGCCACGCGCCTTCGGTCAGCGGCAGCGCGCGGTTGGTCACGCAGTACTCGAAATGCAACGTCTGCGGGGCCTGGTTTGCCGCTCGCCACTGCTCCGCCGTGAAGCTGATGTTCAGATTGGTCACCGCCTGCCCCGTGGCGTTGGTTAAGGCAAGTCCGTACAGCAAAGGGTTTGTGCTGTCGGACCCCAGCGAGCCCAGCGCGCGGTCAGCGTCAGCGCCTAACGAATATAAGCCGCCTGCCGTGCTTGTTCCCGCGCTCGCGCGGTAGCTTGTCGCAGCCGCCGTCTTGGCGAACGCGCTCCACGCGGGCAGCGGCCACGCCAGATTGTCCCACTCGTTCTCCGTGCCGGATGTCGCCAGCGTGTCAAAATCCTGCGCGTAACTGCCCGCCGCCGCGTCCATCGACACCGCCTGCGCCTGCGCCCGCCGCACCGTGACGATCACGGTCATGGGTTCGCTCCAGCCGTCCTTGTCCTGCGCCGTGAAGACAAACCGCTGCTCGCCCAGATCCTCGCAGACCGGCGTGAAACTGAATAAGCCGTGCTCAAACGACCACGCGCCCGACACGGGCGTCTCCGCCACCGCGTTGGTGGCCGTCACCGGATCGCCCTCGGTCGGCGTCACCGTCACAGTAAACTCCAGCGTCCCGCCCAGCCGTACGCTTTGCGGCAAGACCGGTTCTATCAGCGGCGGCACAGGTTCTGCCTCCGTGTCGACCGTGACCACGTTCGAGTCCGCCGACACCCGCTCGCCGTCCTCTGCCCTCACCCGGTAATGGTAAACCCCCGGCGTCAGCCCGGCCAAGCTGAAATTGGTGTTGGCAACCCCTTCATCACTAAATATGTAATGTTCCGTAGCGGCGCCGTATGATGCGCTTATGTCATCAAGCGCGAGGTTTCCTTTGTCTTTATCGTAAACTAACTTAAACTGGGTGTATTGAAGGTTAGCCTCAAAATTATAGTTCGTAAATGCCCCGGAATTAGTAACCGCGAATCGCGCCAGTTGCGTCCAATCCTCGCCACAATAAGCATAAACGTTTAAGAACGAGTTAGATGGCGACTGCCCTTTATACCAGAACGAGAAATTTGTCACTGCCGCCGGATAAACACATGTAACGATTTCGTGCCCCGTTTCGGACAAACTCACAGACGGCGATGCCGCGCTAAAGTTGCCAGATGACGTGTAGATTTTTGTGTCTCCGTTCTTTATAGTCCAGCCTTCTGGAGTACTTGACGGGTAATCATCAAACCCTTCCGTCGCCGTGGTCGGCGGTATACCCAGAAATGTCCACACGTCCAGCCGATAGCCCCCTGCCTCGTCCACTTCGGTCCAGTTGGCGGTGAACCCGCCCTCGTTCACCGCCGTCGCCTCCAGCGCCACCGGCGCGGCCAGCGGCGACGGCCCGCTGTAATCCGAATACAAAACCTTTACGTAATACAATCCGATGTTTCCGTCTGTTTTTTGCATTAATAATTTAAAAGCCCTAAACCCGTCCGCCTCGGCAAAATCAAAACTTTGAGTTGTGGTAGTGGTGGCGGGAGTCAAGACCTGCTTCTTGTCATTATTCCAAATGATCCTATCGGTTGACGCTATAATGTCCAGCGTTGTGCCGCTGGTAGAGTAGCCTTTCGAGACAATGACAATGTTAGTGACGCTGGCATCGTAAATTTTGGTGATCACATAATCGCCGGTATTGTCTAACTTAATGCCACCGTCGGAATAAGCACTCCCCAAGCCGGAATATGTCCAACCGGATGGCGGGCTATCGGTTGTTTCCGTCAAAACTTCAGCCTCTTCACCGCCCATCGCGCAGCACACGGCTGCCGCCGTGAAAAGAAAAGCCCCGCACCAAGCCCGTCCTGTCCGCATGTGAACCTCCTTATTTAAAAGAACAGCCGCCATCAGACTACAACGCTCAGAAATGTGCTGTCATTTTAAGCCACAAGCAGGCCAAACTTCAAGTAAGTATTATGGTAATATCACATTTTTTTAGGTTCTTATTGAAGGCAAGCATTTAGCCCGGGCAGTGCAAGTTTTTGTCTGTAAATTCATGAGGCGCTCGCGCCGCGCTGCCCGAAAATCCTGCCCATGACAGCGCTCTTCCGACATCGTAAATATGACAACCCCTTTTTGCCGAACACGCTCCGCTAATTTCGGCAGCAATTTCAGGGTCGCGGGTGCGGTGCAGACGTATCTTCCGCCGGATTGGGCTGCTATCGTCAAACGACGAAAAGCATACCAAAGCTCTTGCAAACAGCCGGCGGGGTGTTTGCAAGAGATGTCGGGCTTTTTAGCGGCGGCCGCGCAGGCGTCCGTGTTTCAGGAAGCCGTCGTAGTTGCGCATCAGCAGGTGCGATTCCATCTGGCGCAGCGTGTCAAGCGCCACGCCCACGATGATCAACAAGCTGGTGCCGCCGAAGAACGAGGCCATCTCCCAGGGCAACTGCATCATGCCGCGCAGCAGTTGCGGCACAAGTGCGATGACCAGCAGCCCGGTGCCGCCGATGAGCGTGACGCGCGTCATCAGGGCATCGAGATATTCCGCCGTGGCGCGTCCCGGCCGGATGCCCGGCACATAGGATCCGTCGCGTTTCAGATTCTCGGATATCTGCATGGCGTTGAACTGCGTCGCAACCCAGAAGAAAGCGAAAAACATGATCAGCAACGCATAGACGGCCAGATGGATCGGGCTGGTCATGTCAACCAGTTGCGCCCCCAGCCACTTCAGCCACGACAGCCATGTGTACTCCGGCGGAATGCGGCTGAGGATCGCTGCCGGGAACTGGATCAACGGGCCAGCGAAGATGATCGGCATGACGCCGGTGTAGTTCACGCGCAGCGGCATGTAGGTCTGCTGCATGCCGTAGGAGCGCCCGCCTCCGCCCGCCGCGGCGCGGCGCGTGGAGTGGATCGGAACCTTGCGCATGCCCTGGGTCAGCATGACCGTGCCCATCGTGACCGCGAAGCCGAAGAGCAGAAGGAGCAGAAGCTCGATCGGGCTGCTGGTGGCGTTGATGCCCGCCAGACCGAAATAGCGCGGCCAAGCCTCAACTATCGCCACCGCCAAACGCGAGGGGATGTTGATCATGATGATCAGCGAGG
>JAQVQN010000350.1 GCA_028701555.1 Kiritimatiellia bacterium
GCATGCCCTCGAACGGCCGATCTCGCCGGCGGCACCAGGTACGGGGCACCGGATCCGAGAGATTTATCTCTTTGCATGCCAATCTCGTGATGGCGGTCCTCCCTGAACTTGTGTTGGCGCACGATTCGATCCGGGGGCTGCCATTCATCAGACCGGTGTCTGGCATTTCTGTACCTCCCTTTTCTTCGTCTTCACTCTGGCTGTGCCGTCCTCGATCCACGTCTGCCAGATCGGCTTTCCGAGAGGGCCGGGCATGTGGTCGAAGACATTTCGAGATAATTCTCTCATAGTCGTTTTTCCTCCTGTGCGGGCCGCCGCATCGAAAATAAGGCTGGGGGGACGGGAGAAACCGCACTATGCAGATTTTGGGAGAGAAGAGATAAATAAAGAAGGTAAATGGGCAGAAATAGTGAAATTTGGGATTTAAATGAGGTCCGATACGGGACGGCCCGTGATCAAAACGGCGGTCGGTGGAGGGCACGTCCCGGCGGCGACCTTTTTGTGCGGGACCGGGTGAGATCGCCCTCAATCGCGTTTCTGATCCGTACGATAGAACGACGATCGCTTGAGGGGGGAGAGAAGGAGGAGCGATTTGCCTAGAAACGAATCTTATTTCCTCTGCAGGAAATGGCGCTGCCTGAAAAGAAAGGGCAGAGAAATCATTACATCCAGGGACCTCTTCATGGATCCAGGCCATCCTGAGTACGCACGGGAGAATCTCCGGAAAAAGGAAATACCACTATTCCGGATGACGAAAAGACCGGACATCACGCTCTCGGCAGCACTCATCGCTGGCGCGGTACCTATCCATTGGCGGTCGATGTAAGAGATTGGCGAACACAGGATGTCGATATCCGCAGTGCCTTGTTGCAGCACCTTGCCGAGCGCGTAATGCCCGCTGGCGGATGCGCCGTTGGACAACGGCGGGAACTCGAAGCCATAGCCGTAGAAAAAAAGCGTTAGCGCCTGGCCCTCGGAGCCGCGGCGGCAGGCCGCCGCGAGAGCGAGAACGTGGTCGGCCATCTCCTCCTGCTGGAAAAGCGCGAACTCGACCAGACGTCCTTCATGCGTGGGGTCGCGCAGCAAGCCGTGAGGGTGTGCTCGCCGAGCCTCGTGCTCAGGCGGTTCCGCCGTCTCCGCACCGTGGACGCCGCGTGCCTTGAGCCAGGCGCGGAAGGCCTCGCGCGTCGCTGGATCATATCCGCTAAGCGGGCTATTCCAGGAATTGTGATAGAACCACTCGCCGGTATTCTGTCCGCAGGGGTGCATGCCGGCGAAATGCCCCGGGAACTTTTCGCGCAGGTGTCGCGCCAGTTTTTCAAGATGCGCGCAGACCTCAGAGCGGTAGGCGCGGTCTGAGACACAGGCGACCGGATAGGCGGTCTTGCCGTCGTAGACCATGCGCGCTTGCGGATGCCGTTCCAGCCACCAGCCTGGCGCGTTGGCGCTGACCCGCGGCACGAGCAGGACAGCGGGGTTGACCGCGATGATACGGCGGCAGAGCGCGTCAAGCGGCGACCAGTCTTGCGCATGTTCCGGCGGTGTCCAGCAAGTAGGGGCGGTGAACGAGACCAGGTTGACGCCGGAGTCGCGCGCTAGAGCGATCTGCGAATAGAACGAACCTGGCGGACCGCCGATACGTGCATGATACCCGCTAACTAGGTCGACGCGGTAAAAGCAAGGCAGCACATACTGTTCGGGAGCGGCTTTAAGTTTTAGAGAGCAACGGTAGGTGCGTCCCTTGGTGAAGGTCAGACGTTGGCTGTGCAGGTGAAAGTCCGGCCATTTGGCGCCGTCTGCGGGTGCGCGCAGAGTCACGCGCAGCGCACCGTCTTCGAAAGCGAGTTTCCCCGTCGTGTTTTGCTCGCCTCTGGGCCAGGAGTTCCAGCATTCTTTGAAATTCGCCTCTGCGGAGAAACTGCCGGGCGACAGCACGTCGGCATCGGTCGCAGTGTCCACCAGCCGTAAGTCCTTGAGCCAGATATCGCCCGGCATGTCGGCGAAGCGCAAATGCAGGGTACCATTGTTCTGTGCGTCCATCTCCGGCGTGAAGTCGAACACGCTTTCTGACCAGCGGTTGCTGGCCTTGAGTCGGCCGCTGTTCTCCGATCCCCAGAAAAAACGCGGCGGCACGGGTTGGCCGTTGACATGTATCTGCGGGCCGCCCGGCGTGGATTTGACCCGTACCGTGATCGGCTCGCGGCTGAGCGCGGTGGCGGCCAATGCCAGCAATAAAAAGCCGTGTCCATTCCGGAACTCAAACAAACGAAAGATTTTCATGAAAACTCCTACTTTTTTTCACTGTACCACGAGCAGGTGCGGGGGTCAAACTAGACGGGCCGATCACGCTTATTATTAAAACATTGTCATGGATGTGTTTTGCGCTTTTACGGCGGCGGCCTAGATGGTATTTTATGACATGTTCAAGCGTCGTTTTAAAATAGCTTATCGTCAATTCAGGAGACCGTTTGAGTGGTTGCTGATCGGGCTTGGGCAAATACTGATCCCGAGGTTATCGCGACGTGGAACTGTGCGGTTGGCCAAATTCATGGCTAATAGCGTCTATCTTTTAGATAGTGAAAGCAAGGATATCGCGCGTGCTAATTTGCGGCTGATGTTCGGCGAGCGTATGACGCCATACCGCGAGGCTGCAATTATTCGTCGTTCATTCCAGAGCATGGCGCGTGTGCTGGTGAATGTATTTTGGTTGTCGCGAAACACACGCAGTCGCGTGATGGAGCAGGTGGAATTTGCTCCAGGTGTATTGGATAAGCTAAGGCGTACCAAGCCTATGATTCTGGTCAGTGCGCATATCGGCAACTGGGAGATACTGTCGCAGGCTCTGGCGGCCAACGGTATACCGGTCATGTCGGTGGCCAAGAAACTGGGCTCTCGGAGCATGACTCGGCGGCTGGTCAAGATGCGTTCGACCATCGGCCAACAGATTGTATCTACCGATGGCGCCATACGGTCCTTGGTTGCCGCGCTTAAACAAGGGGTCAGCATCGGCCTGTTGATCGACCAGCACATCCATACGTGGGAAGGCGGTGCCTGGATCAATTTCTTCGGGGTGCCGGCTGGTATTTCGCTAACGCCGGCAGCACTAGCGCGCAAGAATCGTGCACCGATCTTTTTTGGCTGGTCGCGTCCGTTAAAAGACGGACGCTACCGCATAGAATACGAACATTGTTTTCCTTATGACCCGGCAATTGATGATGCGGAGCGTACGCAACAGATTGTCGACTCTTTCGAGCGCGTGATTCGTCGGCATCCGTCGCTCTGGTGCCTCAACTACCGACGCTGGCGCTATGT
>JAQVQN010000021.1 GCA_028701555.1 Kiritimatiellia bacterium
GTGCCCGCCAGCATGGTCTACGTCTGGACGGGCATTACCGACGCCGCGAGCGTCAGGTATTACGGCGTGCCGGGGGTGGATGTGCCGCCTGACTGCGGGTTCCAATACCGCGAGCCGCCGGAAGACGCCGCGTTCATGCGCGAGGACGAGTACGACCGTCTGATCGACGATCCGACCGCGTTCCTTTACGAAGTGTGGCTGCCGCGCGCATCGCGCAAGATCGCGGCGGCCGGCGAGCCGGTGACCTTCCGGCACAACGTGGCGCTGGTTTCGGCGGCGATGGCGATGTCGCAATATTTTCACGCCTTCGGTCCGCACTGTGCGCGGCTGCGCTCTGAGTGCGGCATGCCCGGTGCGATCGCCGGCATTTTAAAGGCACCCTTCGATATAATCGGCGACAAGCTGCGCGGGTACATGGGGTTGACCATGGACATGTACACCCAGCCGGAGAAAGTGCTGAAGGCCTGCGAGGCCCTGATGCCGCATCTGCACTGGGTGGCGGCAGCCACCGCCGACCCGGCCTCGCAGTTGCCGGTCGGCTAATGGATGCACCGCGGCTGCGTACCCTTCGTGCGGCCCGACCAGTTCGCCACGCACTACTGGCCCACAATCAAGCCGATCATCGAGGAACTTTGGCGCGGCGGCCATCAGACCATGTTCTACGCCGAGGGCAAGTGGGATGCGCATCTGGACGCATTCCGCGAGCTGCCCGAACGCAGTATCGTGTTTCACATCGACCGCGGCGACCCGTTGCTGACGCACCGCAAGCTGCATGACAAGTTCGCCTTGAGCGGCGGGGTCAACAACGTGACCTTGGCGATCGGTACGCCCGAGCATGTGCGGCAGGAGGTGCGCGCGCTGATCGAGACCATCGGCAGGGAGGGCGGCTATATCATGGACGCCAGCGCGATCATGCAGAACGACACCCGGCCGGAGAACATGCGGGCGCTGGTCGAGGCCACGCATGAGTTCGGCTGCTACGACGCGCCCGACGTGCTGCCCGAGCCGCTGTGCGTCAGTCCTGCGGCAACGGAAGCTCTCAAGGGGCTTCCTTCCGCGCGCGGCCTCCCGCCCGGTGTATGCGTGCCGTGGGCCGAGCGCAAGTCCGAACTCGGCGTTGAAATCCAAGGCAGCGCGGAGCTGGCCGAGCGCGTGTGGCAGGCGGCCGACGCCTCAGGCTGCATGTTCATCTGGCAGATGCTGCTATCGTTCTGACGAGACGCTGTTATTTGTCAGCGGCGCGGAGAGCGTAGCGGCTGACGCCATTCCGGTGGGATGCGCTTGGGCAGAGCCCGCGCAGGACAGATGATGATAGGCTGCTTACCGCGAAGCAGGATGCGCAGGCACTCCTGCTCAACGGGCGAATGGAACCCGCTGATGATGCAGCGCCCGGCGTCGCGCCAGTTCGCCGCCTGGTCGTAGGCAGCGAGAATGGCGCTGCCCGGGGCAACGTGCAGAGCAGAAAATCGCGGTTTTGGGGATGGCAAGAAGGGAGATGTTGCCGAGGGCGGACAGCGTTGCGGGCGCGGTCAAATAATTCTTGGCAACCACTGCGTCCGCGAGGTGCGGCCTCGTTCCCGTGAACGACAGCAGCCCCATGAACTCTCTTTCCGCATCGGCGCGGCTGTAGATCACTTCGGCGGCGGTCTGACCGTGGACCGCGGCCCATTGGCGGAACTGGGTGGCGACCTTAGAATTGATGCGGTAGCCGAGGGAGATGATCATGTCGAGGTTGTAGAACGACATGTCATAGGTTTTGCCATAGTGAACTACGGGACAGGTAATTCGGAGATGTTATTGACGACGTCCGTCACCTGTCCGAGCGTGAGCCTGTTGCCCTCGATGGCGGTCGAGGCGTGGATGGACAGGATACGGTTCAGCTTGCGCAACCGGAGCACGTCGCCGGATTGCTCTTCGCTCAACATACTACCAAGAAGAAGCCCTCCGCGTCAGCCTCGCGGGGAATGACAATCGGCGTTCCGCTAAAGCGCAGCCCCGCGTCACGTATATCGCGGCATAAAAATTTATGTTCAGTTTAAACTTCCGCCAATCGATTTAAGTGTATATGCCTGCCAGAGACAATACAAGGTCATCATGAATACATACCTTACCACCGCAGCGGGTTGAGCACCAGCAGCATTTCGATTTCACGGAGGTGCGCCCAGGGCTTCCAGCGGATCAAATGTTGATTCTTTCACTATGCAATCAGTTTGCAAACAGCGAATAAAACCCCAAATGCTTGAAAGAAGGCCGAGGCAGGAATTGCGTCACGCGCTGAGGATGAGCTTTTTGAACTGGTGGAAGAGGTAGCGGGAATCGTGCGGGCCGGGCGCGGCTTCCGGATGGTACTGCACCGAGAAGATAGGCTCGTGCCGGTGGCGCATGCCTTCGACGGTGTTGTCGTTGAGGTTGATGTGCGTGACCTCGACCGCGCCCTTGTCCAAGGACTCCATGTCGACCATGAAGTTGTGGTTCTGCGAGGTGATCTCGACCGTGCCAGAGGCCAGCTCTTTGACTGGATGGTTGCAGCCGTGATGCCCGAACTTTAAACGCCGCGTGCGCCCGCCCAAGGCCCATCCTAAAAGTTGATGCCCTAAACAGATGCCCATCATCGGCACCTTGCCGACCAGAGCGCGGATGTTCTCGATCGCGTAGGATAACGCCGCCGGATCGGCGGGGCCGTTGGAAAGGAAAACCCCAGCCGGATTCATGGCCAGCACCTCTGCCGCAGGTGTGGCGGCAGGCACGACAGTCACGCGCATTCCTTGCTGGCGCAGACGCCGCAGGATGTTGAATTTGACACCGAAATCATACGCCACTATCGGTATCTCGGCCTCGGGCAACGGTTCGTCCGAAATGCCCCAAGTGACGGACATGCGCTCTTCAGGATCAAATACGTAGCTCTCTTTCGTGGAGACCCGGCAGGCGTAGTCTTGGTTGTCCAGTCCCTCCCACTCGCGCGCGCACCGCACTCCCTCGGCGGCGCTGAGCGTACCGGTGGCACACAAAAACCCCTTCAAAGTGCCGGAGTTGCGCAAACGGATGGTGAGCGCGCGCGTGTCGATGCCGGCCAGCGCCGGCACACCCGCCACTTGCAGCGCGTCGGTCAGCGAGGCTTCGGAACGCCAGTTGCTGGGCGCGTTGTAGCGGTGTACGATCAGGCCTTCGGCGTGGATCAGGGACGACTCGTAATCCGCGGCATTGAAACCGGTGTTGCCGATCTCCGGTGCGGTGAGCGTCACGATCTGGCCGGCGTAGGATGGATCGGTGACAATCTCCTGATAGCCCGGCGTGCCGGTGTTGAAGACCACCTCGCCGAGGCGGTCTACCGGTGCGCCGAACGACCAGGCCGGATATACCGTGCCGTCGGCCAGGGCCAGGAAGGCTTTTTTGTCACGCTGCTCTTTCCAGTTGTACATAGATTTGTCCTAAAACTAACACACTTCCCCCGCCCTCTTCTTCTTACGGTTGTACTCCTGCAAGGATAGCACCTCGCAGCGTTTGAGGGTGCGGAGGCGCTTGATGCCTTCAACTGCGGCCTGCAAGCCGCGGACGGTGGTGGTGATGGGCAAGCCGCGGCGGATAGCTTCGGTGCGCATGGCCACCTCGTCCTTGGCGGGTTTCGCGCCCGTGGGCACATTGACTATCCACTGCACCTCGTTGTCGAGAATCAGGTCCAGCGCGTTGGGCCGTCCCTCGGAAATTCGGAATAGAGCCCGCGCGGGAAGGCCTGCTTCACGCAAAGCCGTGGCTGTGCCGCGAGTGGCATACAGCGTGTAGCCCAGCGCGGTCAGTTCCTTGGCCATCTCCACAGCTCCGGGTTTGTCATGGTCCGCCACGCTGATAAAAATACTGCCGGCCAGCGGCAGCGGGTTGCCCGCTGCGAGCTGACTCTTGACGTAAGCCATGCCGGGATCGGCATCAATGCCCATGACCTCGCCGGTGGAATGCATCTCGGGCGTGAGCATGGCATCGCATCCGGGAAAGCGGTTGAACGGCAGCACCGCTTCTTTGAAGGCGTAGTGACGGATGGCGACCTCGCGGGTGAAGCCAAGCTCCTTCAGACTTTTGCCAGCCATCACCAGCGCGGCCAGACGCGCCAACGGCACGCCGATGGCCTTGCTGACGTAAGGCACTGTGCGCGAGGCGCGCGGGTTCACCTCGAGGATGTAAACCACATCTCGCTGCACGGCGTACTGCACGTTCATCAAGCCGATCACATTAAGCTCGCGGGCTAGCGCGTAGGTGTACTGTCGTATCTGCTCGCACACCGCCGGAGCAAGTCCGCGCGGCGGTATGACGCAGGCGCTGTCGCCGGAGTGGATGCCTGCCTTTTCGACATGTTCCATGATCGCGCCCAGCACCTGTACCTTACCGTCGGAGATGCAGTCGACGTCAACTTCAATGGCGTCTTCCAGAAACTTGTCGATCAGAACCGGGTGTCCTTCGGATGCGTCGAAAGCCTCCCGCACGAATGCGGCCAAGGACCCCTCGTCGTGCACGATCGCCATGGCGCGGCCGCCCAGCACAAAGGAGGGCCTGACCAGCACCGGGTAACCGATGCGCCGCGCTACCGCGAGCGCACCTTCGTAATCCGTGGCCGTGCCGTTGTCCGGCTGGCGCACGCCGACCTTGTCGGCCAACTGTTTGAAAAATTCGCGGTCTTCGGCCTTTTCGATGCTTTCCGGTGAAGTGCCGATGATGTGGACTCCATTGGCGGCCAGTGCTTTGGCCAGATTCAGCGGGGTCTGTCCGCCGAACTGCACGATCACGCCATCGCAACGCTCGCGCTGATAGATGGCGAGCACATCCTCGAGCGTGACCGGGTCGAAATAGAGTTTGTCGGAGGTGTCGTAATCGGTAGAGACCGTCTCGGGGTTGCTGTTGACCATGATGGTTTCGAAGCCCGCCGCGCGCAGGGCGTAGCAGGCATGCACGCAGCAATAGTCGAACTCGATGCCCTGGCCGATACGGTTGGGCCCGCCGCCCAGGATCATGATCTTCTTGCGGCCGGAGGACGGCACTTCCGCCATATCCGTGAGGTCACCGCACTCCGACCAGGTTGAGTAAAAATACGGAGTGAAGGCCTTGAACTCGGCCGCACAGGTGTCGACGAGTCCATACACCGGCACGAGCGCCAGACGCTCGCGCGCGGCTCGCACCTCGGCTTCGGCAGCGCCGGTAAGGTGGGCGATCTGCCGGTCGGAATAGCCCGCCTCTTTGATCTGGCGGAACAACGGCAGGTCGGCGCACAACGCCGCGAGCGCACCTGCCTGCCTGATCTCTGCTTCAAAAGCTACCAGTTCATGCAACTGCGTGAGAAACCAGGGGTCGATTCCGGTGATGCCGCGCAAACGTTCGACGTCCCAGCCGCGCGCAAAGGCCTCGTGGACGTGAAAGATGCGCACCGGTCCGGCATGGCGCAGGGCGTTTTCCAGCGCCGCGTCGCTCAGCGTGCCGCTAACTTCCGAGTCTTTGCCGTCTGCGCCGAAACCGGCGCGGCCGATCTCGAGCGAGCGCAGCGCCTTCTGAATCGACTGCTGAAAGGTTTTGCCGATCGCCATGGTCTCGCCCACCGATTTCATGGCTGTGGTCAGCGCGGGGTTGGAGCCGGGAAATTTCTCAAAGGCGAAACGCGGCACCTTGGTGACCACGTAATCCAGCGCCGGTTCGAAACAGGCCGGGGTCTCGCGGGTGATGTCATTGCGCAGCTCGTCCAGCGTGTAGCCGACAGCCAGCTTGGCCGCGATGCGCGCAATGGGGAAGCCCGTGGCCTTGGAGGCCAGCGCCGAAGAGCGGCTGACACGCGGGTTCATCTCGATAACCACCAGGCGTCCGTTCGCCGGATTGACCGCGAACTGCACATTCGAGCCGCCGGTCTCGACGCCGATCACGCGCATGACCGCGATCGAGGCGTCGCGCAACTGCTGGTACTCGCGGTCGGTGAGCGTCATGGCTGGCGCCACCGTGATGCTGTCGCCGGTATGGATGCCCATGGGGTCGAGGTTCTCGATGGAGCAGATGATCGAGATGTTGTCCTTGCGGTCGCGCATGACCTCCATCTCAAACTCTTTCCAGCCCAGCACCGACTCCTCGACTAGAATTTCACTGACCGGGCTGAGGCTGAGGCCGTTTGCGCAGATTTCACCGAACTGCACGGCATCGTAAGCGATGCCGCCTCCGCTGCCGCCCAGGGTGAAGGCCGGCCGGATGATGACCGGGAACTCGCCGATCTCGCGCTGGACGGCCCAAGCCTCGTCCAGGGTGTGAGCCGTGCCGCTCTTGGGTACGTCCAGCCCAATTCGCAACATGGCCTCCTTGAAGAGCTGGCGATCCTCGGCGCGGCGGATGACCTCTGCGTTGGCCCCGATCATCTCGACCTGGTACCGCTCCAGTATGCCTTGGTCTGACAACTGGATGGCCAGATTCAACGCGGTTTGTCCTCCAAGCGTCGGCAGTAGCGCGTCCGGACGCTCGCGGCGGATGATCTCTTCAAGGATCTCGACGGTCAGAGGCTCGATATAGGTTCGGTCGGCGAATTCGGGGTCCGTCATTATCGTGGCTGGGTTGCTGTTGACCAGCACCACCTCGTACCCCTCCTCGCGCAGGGCTTTGCAAGCCTGCGCCCCGGAATAATCGAACTCGCAGGCCTGGCCGATCACAATCGGCCCGGCACCGACAATCATGATCTTCGAAATGTCGTTTCTTTTGGGCATTTTTCGGGTTTTCTCCAGAACCTAGTATTATAGCTATTTAGCAGTTGATGTGCCAGAGCCGAGCGTGTCACATATTTGTTGAGGCGGAAAGCCAAATATATGCTAGCAAAACACGGCCGGCTCACACTACCGCCTGCCGGCGTGCCCGATCTTAACACTGCCACAGGCCACATTAATGTTGTCCATAACGTTTTTGTGCAACAAGCAGTTACAAAATTGTGCCCATGCCATATTTGCAGGCTAGCAAAAGAGATTAACGCTGTGAGGTTTTTAGGAGTAATCGGCGTTGTTCAGTGATACACGCACGCTTTTCCCCGTTGGCATGTGGTCTGCTAAAGTTATCAATCATGAGTTTCCTTTTAAACAGCAAAGAGCCAGCGTCAGAGGAGTCAGTGCCGAGGGAGAAATGCGGCGTAGTGGCAGTCTATGGCGTGGAAAACGCTGCGACAACCATTTACAACGCACTTTTCGCCTTGCAGCACAGGGGCCAGGAAGGCGCGGGCATGGTGGTCAGCGACGGTAAAGTGCTGCGCCTATGCAAAGGCATGGGGCTGGTCAGCGAGGTCTTCACCGGCGATTTCGCGGAGCACTTGCCCGGACACACCGGCATCGGGCATGTGCGTTACTCCACCACCGGGGCCTCCCGCATGGTCAATGTGCAGCCTTTCCTGGCAGAGTGCCGCGACGGCATGTGGGCTATCGCCCACAACGGCAATCTGGTCAACGCAGGCGAACTGCGTGACCGCTACCAGAAACAGGGTGCCATTTTCCAGACCACCACAGACAGCGAGATCCTGCTGCATCAGTTGGCTGATCCGGCGTTTTTCGGTCGGCGCGACCGTATCCGCAACGCCTTGGCAGAGCTTTGCGGTTCGTTCGCCTTCACCATCGCACGGCCAGGCTGCGTTTATGCGGCGCGCGACCCCTGGGGCATCAGGCCGCTGTCGCTGGGACGCGTCGGCAAGGGCTATGTGGTGGCGAGCGAGAGCTGCGCCATGCGGCAGATCGGCGCGGAATTCTTGCGCGATATCAACCCCGGCGAGCTGGTCAAGATCGACGACAAAGGCGTCAAGAGCATGCGCTTCGCGGATGTGCCGTCCAGCGGGTACGGGCAGTGTGTCTTCGAACATATCTATTTCGCCCGCCCAGACAGCCATATCTTCGGGCAGAGCGTATATCAGGTGCGCTCGCTGATCGGTCGATGCCTGGCCCAGGAGCATCCGGTCGAGGCAGACGTGGTCGTGCCGATACCTGACAGCGGAGTGCTGGCAGCGTTGGGGTACGCTCACGCGAGCGGCATCCCTTTCGAAATGGGGTTCATACGTAACCATTATGTCGGACGAACCTTCATTATGCCAAGCCAGCGCTCGCGCAGCAGCGGGGTGGATCTCAAGCTCGCGGTGGTTCCCGAGGTTGTCAACAACAAGCGCGTCGTGCTGGTTGATGACTCTATCATCCGCGGCACAACCATCAGCAAACGCATCGAGGCTTTGCGGCAGGCTGGCGCCCGGGAGGTGCATGTGCGCATTTCATGCCCGCCGACACGTCACCCCTGTTTTTTCGGCATCGACTTCCCGGAAACCGCCGCACTGGTGGCGCACGGTCGCACTGAAGCCCAGATATGCCAGCTTTGCGGCGCGGATTCGGTCGGGTACCTGAGCCTCGACGGACTGCGCTCGGCCTTGCAAAAGCCGGAACACTTCTGCATGGGTTGCTTCACCGGCAAATACGTCTGCGAAACTGGACACGCGGTCTGCAAGCACGGGCTGGAGCATAATGGCAGCGATGATTTGGAGGCGCGGCATCATCGGCATGACGTGGTGATGAGGTAGGTAGTTAATGGTTAATGGTTGATGGTTGATGGTTGATAGGGAAGAGTTGACAGGGAAAGCGTCCTGCGGCGCGCAAAAATGTTACAAGGTGATTATGACGAAAGAGACGAAACAGAACGGTTTTTATCCGCAGCGGCAAGGCTTGTATGATCCTTTGTTCGAGAAGGACGCCTGCGGCGTGGGAATGGTCTGCAGTCTGAAGGGCGAGCGCTCGCACGATATTGTGGTCAAGGCCTTGCAGGTCTTGGCCAATCTCGAACACCGCGGCGCCACCGGGTATGATCCCGAGACCGGCGACGGCGCAGGCATAACGCTGCAACTGCCGCATGAGTTTTTCCGTACTCAGGTGCGGGATTTGCCGGAGCTCGGCACCTACGGCGTGGGCATGGTCTTCCTGCCGCAAGATCCTGAGAGCCGCCATGCGTGCGAACAGACTCTGGAAAAATGCTTTGCGGCCGAAGGTTTGCAGACCATCGCTTGGCGCGATGTGCCGGTGCGGCCGGAGGCGGTCGGCGAACTCGGGCGCGGTATGATGCCTTGCATACGCCAGATCTTCGTCGGTTGCGGTCAGGTAGCCCCCGAACATCTCGACCGGCAGCTCTTTATAGCGCGCAAGCTGGCAGAGAACGAGGTTCGCAACAGCGGCGGCAAAGATGCCGGGCACTTCTATCTGCCGAGCTGTTCGTCCCGCGTAATCGTCTACAAGGGCTTGATGCGTTCCTTCCGTGTGGCGCAGTTCTATCCCGATCTCGAGCACAGCCTTTGCTGCTCGGCACTGGCGCTGGTGCATCAGCGTTACAGCACCAACACCTTCCCGGCCTGGCCGCTGGCGCAACCGTTTCGCTTCATAAGCCACAACGGCGAGATCAACACTTTGCGCGGCAACATGAATTGGATGAAGGCGCGGCAAGGTCTCTTTAAATCCGAACTGCTGGGCAGCGGGTTGGAACGGATCTTCCCGATCCTGACCGAGGGCGCGAGTGACTCGGCCATTCTGGACAACGCTATCGAGCTGCTCTATCATGCCGGACGTTCCCTGCCGCACGCAGTCATGATGCTGATCCCCGAGGCTTGGCACCATCACGGCGAGATGAGTGCCGACAAAAAAGCTTTTTACGAGTACCATGCCTGTCTGATGGAACCGTGGGACGGGCCAGCCTCGATCCCTTTCACGGACGGCAAGGTTATCGGCGCGGTGCTGGACCGCAACGGTCTGCGCCCTTCGCGCTACACCGTGACCCGCGACGGGCTCGTAGTGATGGCCTCGGAAACCGGCGTACTGGACATAGAGCCGGCCAATATCCTGCGCAAGGGGCGCCTTCAGCCCGGCCGCATGTTTCTGGTGGACACCCAACAAGGCCGCATCGTCGATGACGAGGAGATCAAGGCGCAACTCTGCCAGCGGCAGCCTTATGCTCAATGGTTGTCAGAACACCTGATCGGACTTGATGATTTGCCTGCCGCCGCATCTGACCTGCGGCTGACTCTGTCTGACGATGAACTGGCGGCACGTCTGCGGCTGTTTGGTTACAGCATGGAGGATCTCAAGGTCACCTTGGCACCCATGGGGCGCACCGGCGCGGAGCCTGTGGGTTCTATGGGCAACGACGCCCCGCTGGCGGTCTTGTCAAGACGCCCGCGGCTCTTTTTCGACTATTTCCACCAGTTGTTCGCCCAAGTCACGAATCCGCCGCTGGACGCCATCCGCGAGGAACTGGTCACCGCGCTGGTCTCCTATATCGGGAAACAGGAGAATCTGCTCGCCGAGACACCGCGCCATTGCAGCATGCTGCGTGTGAGCCAGCCGCTGATCAGCGAGGCTGAACTGGCTAAGATCATTGCAGCCGACAACGATGTGATCCGCTGCCAGGTTTTGCCAATGCTTTTCGAGGCCGCCGGCAACGGCGCAGCCTTGGCGACCGCGCTTGATGAGCTGTGCGGAGCTGCCGAGGACGCGGTCAAACAGGGCAAAACCTTTCTGGTGCTCTCTGACCGCGCGGCTGACGCAGAGCGTGCTCCCATACCTTCGCTTTTGGCGGTGGCCGCCGTGCACCACCACCTTGTGCGGCAGCAGTTGCGCGCGCATGTGGCGCTGGCGGCAGACACCGGCGACCCGCGCGAGGTACATCATTTCGCGACCCTGCTGGGCTTCGGCGCCGACGTGGTCTGCCCATACATGGCCTTCGCGGCACTGCGCGACCTATGCGGACGCAAGCTGTATCTCGACAACGACGCTGAAGAGGCCTGCCGTCTTTTCATCAAGGCCGTCAGCAAAGGCCTGCTCAAGGTCATGTCCAAAATGGGCATCTCTACCTTGCAAAGTTACCGCGGCGCACAGATCTTCGAAATTCTCGGACTCAATGCCGAGGTGGCCTCCCGCTATTTCGCGGGCACGGTCTCGCGGGTGCAGGGAATCGGCTTGAAAGAGATCTCCGCCGAGGCGTTGTGCAACCACGCCGCCTGCTTCACGCCACCGATCGCGGGCTCGAACGACCTGCCTCCGGGCGGCATCTATCAATGGCGGCGCGACGGGGAGTCTCATCTTTACAACCCCGCCACCATCGCCCTGCTGCAGCAGGCCGTGCAGCATGATGATGCCGATATTTTCCGCCAATATGTCGAACGCGTCTGCGGCGAGCAGTCTGACATCTGCACTCTGCGCGGATTGATGCGTTTCAAGAAAGCCGTGCGGCCGGTTCCGCTGGAAGAGGTCGAGCCGTGGACTGAGATCGTAAAACGCTTCAAGACCGGTGCAATGTCTTACGGCTCTATCAGCCGGCAGGCGCACGAGACTCTGGCCATAGCCATGAACCGCATCGGCGGCAGCAGCAATAGTGGCGAAGGCGGCGAGGCCTCAGAGCGTTACCGCCCTGACCCTGAAGGCAACTGGCGCATCAGCATGATCAAGCAGGTTGCCTCCGGCCGTTTTGGCGTTACCAGTCACTACCTGGTCAACGCCCGTGAGCTGCAGATCAAGATGGCGCAGGGCGCCAAACCCGGCGAGGGCGGTCAACTGCCGGCTGAAAAGGTTTTCCCGTGGATCGCAGCCACGCGCTTCTCCACGCCTTACGTCCAGCTCATCTCGCCGCCGCCGCATCATGACATCTACTCGATCGAGGATCTGGCGCAGCTCATCCATGACCTCAAGAATGCCAACCCCGAGGCGCGCATCAGCGTGAAGCTGGTCTCGGAGGCTGGGGTCGGCACCGTGGCGGCCGGCGTGGCCAAAGGCAAGGCTGACCTGATCCTGATCAGCGGCTGGGACGGCGGCACCGGCGCATCTCCCATGACTTCTGTCAAACACGCCGGCCTGCCGTGGGAATTAGGTTTGGCCGAGGCGCACCAGACCCTGCTGCGCAATCGTTTGCGCAGCCGCGTGCGCCTGGAATGCGACGGCAAACTGATGTGCGGCCGCGACGTGGCTGTGGCCTGTCTGCTCGGAGCCGAAGAATTCGGCTTCGCCACCGCGCCACTGGTGGCAATGGGCTGCGTGATGATGCGTGTATGCCACTTGAACACCTGCCCGCAGGGTATTGCCACGCAGGATCCGCGCCTGAGCGCCAAGTTCAAAGGCCAGCCCGAGTATGTCGTGAACTTTATGCGCTTCATGGCCGAGGATTTCCGTCGGGTGATGGCGGAACTTGGTTTTCGCAGCGTTGACGAGATGGTCGGGCGCTCCGACCTGCTGGAGATGGGCGATGCCGGAGAATTGTGGAAGGCCAAGGGACTGGACTACTCCGCTATCCTGCAGCATGTTCCGTCTGAGCCCGGGGAGCGTCGCTGTACGCAAACGCAGGATCATGACATCCTCGAAACTTTGGACCGCAAGCTGATCAAGCTGGCCGAACCCGCCTTGGAAGGCGGCGAGCCGATCAGTCTCGACATCGAGGTTCGCAATGTCCAGCGCACCATCGGCACGATGCTCAGCAGCGTCATCTCCCGCAAATACGGCGCGGAGGGTTTGCCGGAAGACACGATCCGCATCAATTGCCGGGGCACCTGCGGACAAAGTTTCGGCGCGTTCGGCGCGCGCGGCCTGACCTTGGGAGTGGAGGGTGACGCCAACGATTATTTCGGCAAAGGGCTGTCGGGCGGCAAGCTCATCATTTATCCGCCACGCACTGCCGCCTTCAAGGCCGAGGATAACATCATCGTGGGCAACGTCGCGCTCTACGGAGCCACTCAGGGCGCAGCCTATATCCGCGGGCTGGCTGGCGAACGTTTCTGCGTGCGCAACAGCGGAGTGACTGCGGTGGTCGAGGGCGTGGGTGACCACGGCTGCGAATACATGACCGGAGGACGCGTACTGGTGCTGGGGCCGACAGGACGAAATTTCGCGGCAGGCATGAGCGGAGGCATCGCCTATGTGCTCGACGAGCAAGGCATTTTTGCCGGAAACCGCTGCAACCGCGAACTGGTTGACCTGGAACCGTTGTCGGAGCAGAGCGATATGGACGAGGTTCAGTCTCTACTGCGCCGACACCTGGATTACACTGGAAGCGCTGTGGCGCAGCGTGTGCTGAAAGAGTGGTATCAGTTGCTCGCGAAATTTGTCAAGGTCATGCCGCGTGATTACAAGCGCGCCCTCGCGCGTCTGAAAGAGGAAGCCAGCGTTCATTCAGCACCTTAACACCTCAACCCCTTAACCCCTCAACACCTCAACCCCTTAACCCCTCAACACCTCAACACCTCAACCCCTCAACCCCTTAACCCCTCAACACCTCAACCCCGCAACCCCTTAACCCCCCACCACCTCAACACCTCC
>JAQVQN010000351.1 GCA_028701555.1 Kiritimatiellia bacterium
CGCGCGTCCTTGTGGTGATGCCGACTGTGGAGAAGGCCTGCCGCGACAAGTTACAGGGTATCTTGCGGTATGCGCATTTGAATGGCCCCTGGGACGTGCAGACTCTGGACAACCATCCGTTTATCGTTCAACTGGGCTCCTTGAGGAACTGGCACCCAGACGGGGTGATTTACGGCACAAGAGACGAAAGGTTTAAGCATGTCTTGCGCTCAAGCAAGTTTGCGGTTGTCCATCTAGACCCTTTTTCACCGACTGTCGGCCGACATTCCACAGTCAACCACAACTCCCGGTTGATCGCCGAGACAGTCGCTGACCATTTTATTCAACTGGGGCTGACCCGGTTCGGTTTCGTGGGCAGCCTGCCCTCCTCCGAATGGTCTCAGGTGCGCGCCGTCGCATTCGCCGGGCGGCTTGAGCAAGCTGGACACGCCTGCGACATCTACAGCCCGGTCAAGCCCGAGGACTGGGGCCTGGAACAGGTCCACATGCGGAAATGGCTGGAAGCCCTGCCTAAACCCTGTGGCATAATGGTGGCCGTGGACCTGCGCGCCAAACAGGTGCTGGACACCTGCCTGGCCGCAGGCATCCCGGTGCCGGAAGACGTGTGCGTCGTGGGCGTGGACAACGACGAGACGATCTGCGAGAACACCACCCCCACGCTCTCAAGCGTCTTGCCGGACTTTGAAGAGAGCGGCTATCTGGCAGCCGAGCTGCTCGACCGGCAGATGCGCGGCTTGCTGAAAACACCGGCACATCTCACTTACGGCGTCAAGAGCGTGGTCCAGCGCAAGTCATCCATGTTCATTCCGCAATCCGGTCACCTGCTGGCGTCCGCCATCGAGTTCATCCGCCTGAACGCCGGCGCCGGCATCAAGGTGTCTGATGTGGTCAAGCACATGAATGTCTCGCGGCGTTATGCCGAACGCCATTTCCGGAATGTTTGCGGACACTCCATACTCGACGAGATCCAGCACCACCGGCTTGAACGCGTCTGCAAGCTTTTGCGCGAAACCAATTTTCACATCAGCGCTATCGGCGGTCGGTGCGGCTACAGCAACGAGCTATACCTGAAGGTGCTCTTCAAAAAACGCTTCGGCATGACCATGCGCGACTACCGCAAGCGCCTGTGACGAACTGCGGCACCCGAGCGCTTTGGAAGCGGCGGACGACTCTATGCCCGCGAACGCGGCCAGCTCCGGAAGCGACAGCCCGCAGTTCGTCCGCGCCCGCTCGTACGCATCGGCCCATACTCCGGAGTGTCACTTCTTGACATCTCGCGCTCTTCCAATCAATCTGCGGATAGCGGTTTAACAGCTCATGACCGGCCACTTTATCCAGGTTCTTCAAACTTTCTCCGATTGCAATCAACCGCATGCCGCCGCAAAATGCAACTTGTACGTCCTATCTGTTGCGGTAAAAATATTTTATGGTGCCACGCTTGACATGTGGCACCAAAAGTGGCACTATAAATGGCATGAAAGCCCCTCGCAGACCTGTAGCCAGAGACGTACGCGAACTTCTCGTGCAAATCGCCCTCGGCGAGGACTCCACCCGCCAGTTCAAGGCGGATGTCAAGAATCCCGAGTCGCTTGCGGCGGAAATGGTCGCGTTCGCCAATGCGGAAGGCGGCCGCATCCTTATCGGCGTGGCCGACGACGGTTCAGCAACCGGCCTTGCCGCGCCGGATGTGAGGCGTATCAACCAGCTCATCGGTAACGTCGCCAGCCAGCTTGTGCGTAGCCCGATCGAGGTGCGCACCGAGAACGTCGCGCTCGACAACGGTCGCGTCATCATCGTGCTCGATGTCCCCAAAGGCATCGACAAACCCTACTTTGACAAGAACGGTGTCATCTGGCTCAAGAACGGCGCGGATAAGCGTCGCATCAACTCCAGAGAAGAGCTTCGGCGCTTCTTTCAATTCTCCCCGCAGTTCCATGCCGACGAAATGCCCACCCGTGCGGGTGTCGACATCCTGGACAAGCTGAGGCTCCGCGATTTTCTCAAAAGGGAATACAGCCGCGACTATCCGGATTCGCCTGTCGAACTCGCGGGCCTGCTCAAGAATCTCAATCTTGCCGACGATGACGGCCGCCTGAATCTGGCCGGCGTACTGCTGTTCGCCGAGCATCCGGATTGGGTCGTGCCGCAGTTTATCGTCAAGGCGGTCCGCTTCCCGGGCAACGCCATCACTGCGGTGGAATACGCCGACAGCGAGGATTTTGCCGGCCCGCTGGACAAAGTGTTCGCCGATGCGCTGGCTTTCATCATGCGCAATCTGCACAAAGTTCAGGAGAGGGGCGCGAGCGTGAACTCCCCCGGTGTTCCCGAGGTGCCCAAAGAGATCTTCGAGGAACTGCTGGTCAACGCCCTTGTCCACCGCGATTACCTGGTCAGCGCCGCCATCCGCCTGCTGATTTACGATAACCGCATCGAGATTATCAGTCCCGGTCACCTGCCGAACAATCTCACCGTGGAGAAGATTCAGGCCGGCAACTCCAACATCCGTAACCCGGTCCTGATGTCCTTCGCGGCCAAAAAGATTCTTCCCTACCACGGTCTCGGCTCCGGCATCAAACGTGCGCTGGAGAAGTGGCCGAATATCGACTTTCGCGATGACCGCGACGGTTGCCTCTTCGTTGCCACCGTCTGGCGCAGAAACGCCAAGGGAACGATTGGCAGGGAACCGTGGGCGGCGCAGTCGCGTGGCGCATCCAGTGAAGTCAACGAGGTTGGTGCCAAAGCGTGCTCTTATGGTGTCATTAATGGAACAAATGGCACCATAAAAGGCGAGGATGGCACCAAGAATGAGCAACGCGTTCTTTCGGAGTGCCGCGAGAGGCGCTCGGTGACCGTTGACGAGCTGACGGTTCTCCTAGGGGTTTCCGTCCGCACGGTCAAACGGGTTCTTTCTGCCTTGCAGAAGCAAGGACGTCTCCGTCGTGCGGGCGGACGCAAATTCGGCTACTGGGAGGTACACCCGTAGGTCTTGAGGTGATGCGCAATGGGTACACAGCCCTGCAAGTATTTTACGGTGCGTTGGGGCCAAAACTAAAAATTAATCCCGGTCAGCCAACCTCCTCGCATTATGCCGCCCGCCCTTTCGTCAATTAATCTAGCCTTGCCCAAACCCTGTGGCATTATGGTGGCTGTGGACCTGCGAGCGAAACAGGTGCTCGATACCTGCATCGCTGAAGGCATCCGCGTACCGGAAGAGGTCGCCGGCGTCAGCGTGGACAATGACGAGACGATCTGCGGCACCCGCCGCCCCATGACCGCGCAGTGATGTGATGCCACCCGCATACCGC
>JAQVQN010000352.1 GCA_028701555.1 Kiritimatiellia bacterium
AAACCTTCTGCCCTCTGGGCCCTTGGATTGAAACGGATATCAATCCGTCCAATGTGCGCGTTCAGGGACGTCTGAACGGACAGACAATGCAGGACAGCACGACGTCTTTGCTGATCTTCTCGATCCCATTTCTGATCAGCTACCTCTCCAAAAGCATGACCCTTCTGCCTGGAACGGTAGTGCTGACGGGAACGCCGCCTGGCGTCGGCGTTGCCCGCAAGCCGCCGGTGTTCCTCAAGCCCGGCGATGTGTTTGAGGTGGACGTCGAGGGTATCGGCGTTCTGCGAAACCCCGTTATTGCGGAGAAATAAGACATGAGTGAAAAAATGAACGATACATTGAAAGCCGTCATCACCGATTACGCATTCGACAATATTGAACTGGAGCGTGAGGCGCTGGCGCCGCTCGGCTGCCGCCTGGAAGTGTTGAAAGCAGGCAAAGGACAGGCGCTGATCGATCTGGTGAAAGATGCCGATGCGGTAATCACGCAGTTTGCGCACTTAACCGACGAGGTGATCAACGCCATGCAGAAATGCCGGGTGATCGTCCGCTACGGCATCGGCGTGGATAACGTCGACCTCAAGGCTGCCGCAGCCAAGAATATCCCTGTCTGCAACGTGCCGGACTATTGCATTGACGAGGTGGCGGACCACACGCTGGCTCTGATTTTGGCTGCCACGCGCCAGCTTGGACCGTGCGACAACGCCATCAAGGCGGGACAGTGGAAACTTCCGGTGGCGCTGACCGCGCTGCACGCTCTCAAGTATATGACGGTAGGACTCGTGGCGTTTGGCCGTATCGGACGAGAGGTTGCAGCCAGGCTGAAAGCGTTCAAATGCAAAATTCTGGTCTTCGATCCCGCCCTTCCTGAATCAGTCATCAAGGATGCGGGTTGTGTGCCCGCGACGCTTGACGACGTGTTTGCGCAGAGTGACCTTATCACGCTTCACTGCCCCAGCGTCGAGAAAACGCGCGGCATGATCAACGCGGTTTCACTGGCGCAGATGAAGAAAGGTGTCATTCTGGTCAACACCTCGCGCGGCACACTGATTGACACCGGTGCGCTCGTGGCTGCGCTGCAGAGCGGACAGGTTGCCGCCGCCGCCATCGATGTTGCAGACCCGGAGCCTATCAATGCAGACAGCCCGCTTTTGAAGATGGACAACGTGGTCATGACGCCGCATGTGGCATCTGCCACTCCGCAGGCGGTCAGGAAGCTGCGGATCGACGCTGTAGGCATCGCGGCGCTGGCGCTGCGCGGCGAGAGTGTGCCGAACATCGTGAACGGTGTACGGCAGGCTTAATCAAAGCTCAAAGCTGAAGTGAAGGTGAACCACGTCAGCGATGAAAGGCAAGCGTCGCTCTTTGACCGTTATTTCAGGAGATGAGAATATGGACGAGATGAACGACACCCAGACCGCGCCGCTCCGTTTTGATGCTCAGGCGTTGGAGCAGTTCAGCAGCGACGTTTTGATAGCCTGCGGGCTGGCCGCAGAAGATGCCTTACAGTCCGCCAAGGTGCTGTTGGCTGCCGATGCCCGCGGAATACCATCGCACGGCATCGGCAGGCTGTGGCGCTACGTCAACGGACTGAAGACCGGTCTGATGCTTGTGGATGCCAAGCCTGAGACGATCACCGAGACGGCCAGTTCACTGGTTGTCGACGCGCACGGCGGAATGGGTTTTCCCGTAAGTGTGCAGACCATGCGACGGATCATCGCGAAGGCGGATACAGCCGGAGCGGCTTTTGGTTGCGTTAAGGATTCCAACCATTTCGGCATTGCGGGTTATTACGCCATGATGGCACTCGAGCATGACATGATCGGCATTGCCTCGACCAACACGGCGGCACTCGGTTTCCCGACTTTCGGGCGCCAGGTGATGTTCGGCACTAATCCGCTGGCCTTCGCCGCGCCCGCTCTGGAAGAGAAAGCCTTCGTGCTCGACATGTCCACAACTGTGGTAACGCGCGGAAAGATCGAGGTCTACGACCGGCTGAATAAACCGTTGCCTTCAGGCTGGGCCGCCGACGCTAACGGTCAGCCCACAACGGATGCGTGTGCGCTGATCGACAGTCTGCTCCACCGGCGCGGCGGCGGCATTCAGCCGCTGGGCGGCGAGAGCGAGCAGTCGGGCGGGCATAAAGGCTACGGTCTGGCGGTTATGTTGGACATCCTGTGCAGTGTGCTGTGCGGGGCGCCCTTCGGGCCGCAGGTCTTCGACACCGCCACGAGTTCGGCTCGGGTGAGCCAGTTTTTCGGGGCCATCAAGATCAGCGCCTTCCGTGATCCGGCAGCATTCCGCAAAGACATGGACACCATGCTCCATGATCTGCGTCTTTGTCCGCCAGCGGCGGGGACGGAGCGCGTGTTCTTTGCCGGCCAGAAAGAGTTTGAACATGAGGACGAGGCGAGGCGATTTGGTATTCCGCTGTATCAAGAGACTGTGGTGTCACTAGAGACGGTCAGCAGTCAGACGGCAGTGCCGCTGCCTGCGCCGGTGGCATGAAGGGTTTCTAATGAAGGCAACGCAAAAGTAAACGGGAAAAAACGGGCGCGGCCGGAAGTGTAAGTCGACAGAAGCTTGTTGTTGCGTTATTCTACCAAAAATATTGCGCAAATATACCTTATCTTTTGCAGGGTTGGACAGTATCTTGTGTATTGTTTGATAAGAAATGATTTTTGTTGAGTACTGAAGGCACAAAACAGGCAGGTGGCATATCCGTCAAACAGGCGGTGGCCAACAGCCATAAGTCGAAAGAGGAGAAGCAAATGAAGACAGCGGATAGTTTCACTGAGGTGTCGGCCATCAGCCGTCTCCTTAAGCGCTGGGTGAAGGTCGCGTGGGCGGTCGCCGGTTTGCTGGTGTTGGTGCTGCCGGCCCGAGCCGGTTGGGTGGCGGCAACGGGCGGAACCGAAACGTACTACGAGCAAAACGGCATCTATTACCACGCCCATATTTTCACCGATGTGGGAGCCAGCACATTTACGGTGACGCAAGGCGGAGAGGTGGAATATCTCGTTGTGGGTGGTGGCGGTGGAGGAGGAGGCGGCGCGTATCATGAAAACAACGGCGGCGGCGGCGGGGCAGGAGGTTTTCAAACGGCGGTGACGTCGGTTGTGGCTTCCACGTACGCGATTGTCGTCGGGGCCGGCGGGGCCGGCGGCACGGAGACGGCGCCGGGTTCTAACGGAGGCCAGTCCGCCTTCGATTCGATCATCTCTTATGGCGGCGGTGCAGGCGGGGGAGGCATCCTAGCGAACAGTTATCCTGCGCAGAATGGCGACAGCGGCGGCGGCGCG
>JAQVQN010000353.1 GCA_028701555.1 Kiritimatiellia bacterium
GCACCACGCCCTGCAGCGACTCCGAGAGATTCGCGTATGTCAGATGCCGGCGGTCCTTGAGCCCGTTCTCCAGCAACGCCAGCGCGGTCGCCTTGCTGTTGCCGAAACGCAGTATGACCTCGCCGTAAAACTCGATCGGGTGGTGCTCGGCCGTGCGCAAGCCCTCGACCCGCAGCGGCAGCGACACATCCCCGGCGTCGGCCATCACCACCGAACGCGGCGGCGGGTCGCCGAACCAGTTGATTTTGTGCGCCAGACTGTCCGGGTTGTGACGTCCGCTCCCGAGTATCCCGTGGACATGGCCGCCGTCCAGCACCACTGCCACAGTGCCCTCCTGAACCAGCAGGTCATCCTGCAGCAGACGCTTGACGTCGCCGATCTCAAAACGCTGGGCGAACATACCGGCGTCCTTGCGCCAGACCCCGCCGGCCATCACCGCCCGCTCTTCCGGGAATAGCGGCGTGTTGCAGTGCGAGCAGTAGCGCGCGTCATTGCCGATCCACTTATTGCACGAGGGGCACTTCCACCAGCCGCCCGGAGCCGGCAGCCCGCACTTGTTGCAGAACCGCGCCGCCTTGCGCACCCGATTGCCGCAACGCGGCCATTTGGGGTCCAGTTTCGCCTGCGCCAAAGCCTCGCCGCCCAAAGCCCTCCCAGTCTGCGGGTCAATCAACGCCTCACAACCGTCACTGAATATTCCCATCATACACCTCGCTTGCTTGTTAAACATTAACCGATTTAATCAACTTCCGCAACCTACCCCTCGCCCCCGTGCTCCCTGCAAAGACGCACGCCGCGCCGGGTCCAGCAGTCAAAGCAGACCGGTGCGCCGCACTTCTGGCAGGCCTGCTGCAGTGCTCCTTTGCTTAGGTAGAACGTGCCGCAGTTGGCGCAAGTGCCGCCTTCCGTCGCCTCCCTCTTGCTGCGGTTCAGGTAATTCGCCAAATCCGAACGCGACACCCGGTAAAGCTTACCCAGACGGGCCGCCGGCAGCTCGCCCGCGCGCACCAGTCGATAAATCAACTGATAGGTGACGCCCATCGCGTCCGCCACCTCCTCCAGACTCATATACTCTTTTTCCGCCGCCATAAACCAACCCTCCGAAAAACCGACCCCATACTCCCCCTAATTGCCTATTGCATCTCTCAAATGCGGCTATATTACTTTTTGTTTACGTCTGTTGTCAACTGCTATCATAAAATAAGTTTAGTTTATTTTTTATTATCGTTTTTACGCCTGAATTTCACCTGGAGGGCGAACGCCCTCGCGCACCGCCGTAGCTTACGAAGTCTGGTCCCCGCGATCCGCAGGTGCCTGCACCCAACACAAATACGACAGCTTACCGTTTACCTGCACAGTGAGTAAGTGTAGTTGTCGTTGGCAGCTAAGTTTAGTTGTCGCCAGCCATTCACGGGCTTGATAGCACCCAGGATGGATCATAACGCCCGGATATGATCGGAGTTTGCGTGTTTTTCGTCGCCCGCCTAACCTGTTCGGAAACGTACTGAGTAAGTTCACCCAATGTGATATGACCGTCCTTTAGAAAATCCGCGTCTCCACGCAACCCGTTAAGCAGAAAGTAAGTGAACACCCCGTGTCCGCCACCCCATTGTTCCCCCTCTTGGGAAGTCTGCGCCCCTCCTGACGCACAAATCACACACGCCCCTTCACCAACATTCGCCAACTGCTCGAAGCCAGCGCCGATCGGGTTCACCGCAAGCCCTCTTCCCGAGCGCCGCGCTATGTCGAACCCCTCCCCTACACCGGCAGAATGACAGGCATCGGCAATCACCACCACGCGCCGTGCCCGCACATACCGCTTGAGCGCGGTCTCGACATCCCACATGGGGAAAGCCGTGGACGAAATATTCCCGTAGTCGGTATCGCACGGCAACAAAAACAGATTGGATGATGAACCAGGCGCATCAGGCGAGCCGTGCCCGGCAAAATATATCGTCACCTGATCCTCGGCCACGGCTTGCTGCAACCAGCCGAAAAGCGCCTGCCGGATATTGACCGCCGTCGCGTCAGCATCCAGCAGCAATTTAACATTGGCTGGCGAATGGCGGCCACCCTGCGGAGAAATGATCCAGTCATAAAATTTCTGGGCGTCATGCGTTGCATACCTCAAAGGGGCGATGCGCGTGTCACGATAGGCAGAAACACCGATGATCACCGCCCAATGGATGCCTCGTTTAGAAATAGCCGCTGCCGCAGGTACGGCAGGCGTTGGGGAAGAAACTGCCACTGCGGCGGCCTTTTTCGCGACCGCTGGCTCTGTCTTTACGACTGTTTTGTCGGGACGGCTCAACTCCGCTCTCGCCAGCGTCGGCGGCAACTCCGCCAGTATCGTCGAAACCATCGGCCGCATCAGGCTGTCATACGGATACCCGAACTGCATGGGGTTACCACCATAGTAAGCCGCCATCATGCCCTCCGCTTGTGTGGCAAATACTTTCCCGAATATATCCTCCGAAGCGCCTTCTACGCCGCCATAACGCAGCCGCACCTTAACACGCTGATCAAATGTCCATGTCCCGAGCGGAATACCCACCGCACCAACATAGGGCGCCATTATTACAGACAAGCCGCAAAGATGGGGCCGAAGCATCAAAGACAACATTTCAATGTCCCCGTCTATCTCCCAGTCAGCAGACCCCGTGTCATTAGGGCCTAATACGTTACGGAACAGCCCCGAGCCCGCTAACTCGGATTGTAACGCCTCCGCCATATCAATCCCGGCGGGCTTATACCCCGCCTGATCACTTGACCAGAGCATCCAGTCCGGACGCTCCCAATACGTGCCCACACAGGCGAGCGGAATACAGGCCAACCACAGATTATGCCTTTCCACAGCACGCCGATCCCGCGACTCTGTGAACCGGTTCACCTTCACCGTCCCGAATACAGCGCCCTGTCCACCTGAGCCATCCGGCTGGTCGGACGCCGCAGCAACATGACGCCCTTGCTGAATCGCCCCCTTTGTATACACCCCGCTGTTGACCGTGGAGCATCCGCACATGACCGCGATGACCAGTGCCAACACCACAGGCAGAAACATCGTGCGCTTTTTCATCAGCACTTGCCCCTGCATTTCAATCGCCCTTCCTTTACGAGTCTATAAACGGTCTGGGGCCGAAACCCCAGACCATGAAGCGTTGCGTTTATTTCGCGGACACGTTATAACGGATAGCCTTGCCTTTCACCGTTATCGTCTCCTCCATATAAACGATATAGTTTGAAATCTTGCGGGCATAACGCGGCGCCAGCAGCGCGTCGGCCGTCGGCACCGATTCGATC
>JAQVQN010000022.1 GCA_028701555.1 Kiritimatiellia bacterium
CGGCGAGGGGGAGATTGAAACCGCCTCGGGCGGCAGACACGCTGTTCACACCGGAGATGTCTTTGTGCTATTCCCCGGCGAATGGCACCGTTTCCGCCCTTGTTTCGAAACCGGGTGGAACGAGTGTTGGGTGGGTTTTGACGGCGATTACGCGCGACACCTCATGCAGGCTTTCTTCCCGCCCCAGACGCCCGTGCTGCGCGGCGCGGCAACCCATGATGTCAGCACCCTAATGACCCGAATTGTCAAAAGGTATAAAGATGCCGCGCCGCAGCAAACGCCCCTGATCGACTCCGACATCATCGCCTTGATCACGCAATTGGTGTTGTTGTCACGTTCCGGATTGACTGCTGAACAACGCACGAACCAGTCGAAGCTGGCGGTCGCCCGCAACTGGCTGCTCGAACATGCCTTCGAGCCGGTCGAGCCCGCGCGCGTCTGCGAGGCGGTGGGCATGGGCTACTCGGCTTTGCGCAAGGCTTTTAAAGAAGAGACCGGCTACGCGCCGCATGAGTACGTGCTGGAGATCCGTCTGAACCGCGCCAAAGCGCTGCTGATGCAGACGGACATGACCGTGACGCAAGTCGCGGCCCAGTCCGGCTTTTCGTCGGTCTATTATTTCACCCGTTTTTTCACAAAACGCATGGGCTGCGCCCCTGGCGCATGGCGTGCGCATCGGGCTTAATTCTTTGGAGCTCGTTCGCCTGACTACCGCATTCTGACCCCTGTCTTCCCTTTGGTTACATCATTTTTCGATCATACCCGCGGGTTTGCGGGTTTACAAAAAACAGGTTTGTCTTGCTTTCTCGCACACTAATTTCAATAATTATGGACTTTTCAAATCATAGAGGCAAAACGCATGAGCACCGAAAACAGCCCTGCTTCCGAACCGAAGAAACCTTTACTGCACACCATTCCGGAAAACCTGCCCGAGGAACTGCTGCCGCTTTATGACTGGTGGAAGACCAAAGGACCCACTTTTCTGGCGGCTCTGGCTGCGGCGGCGCTCTTAGTTGGCGGCGCTTTTGCGTACAGGGCTTACCGAGCGTCAAAGACCGCCACGGCTAATCAGGAAATCCTGAAAGCCGCCTCGCTGGAAGACTTGGAGAACGTGGTGGCAAAATTCGGTTCAACCAAAGCCGCCAGCACCGCCCGCCTGCGTCTTGCAAAAGCCTACTATGACGCATCTAACTACGCTGCGGCGCTGCAGACGTACGATGATTTTTTAAAGAAAGGCGCGCCCAAGGCTTTCAGGGAAATCGGCGAATTGGGGCGTGCCCATGCCCTTGAGGGGCTGAACCGGCTTGACGAGGCCTTGGCCGATTTTCAGCGGTTCGAGCAGACACATCCGGAACATTTTCTCTACCCCCAAGCCGTTATGGGTGTCGCGCGCGTGCTCACCCTGCTCGGACGCAAGGACGAAGCGAAGAACCGTCTAGAAAAACTTAAGGCCGAAAAGACAGAGGATGAGGCTTTAAATATGGTCATAGCAAATCTTGACGGGATTATCACGCGTTACGCGCCGCGGGCCGAGCGCTCGCTGTTTGATATGGCCGCTGAAGCCGCCGCCAAAACCGCCCCGGAACCAGAGCAGCAGGCGCCAACCGAGCCTCCGGCCGCAGCTCCGCAGAAGCAGGAAAGCCAGCCTTAACCAGCGGGGCGGTCTATTCAGTACTCACGTCGATTGGGATCGGATGCCCAAGTGCGCATGACCGCCACCGCTTCGACACCGCTGTGCTTTACAAACTTAACCGATCGCGCTTCGGGCTTGGCCGCCAGCTCCTCGTAGATCAGCGCGTCACTAAATCCCGCGTCCGCGGCGTCCTGACGGGTGGCGGCATAGTATACCACGCGCAGACGCGCCCAATATATGGCGCCTAGACACATCGGGCACGGCTCACAACTCGCGTACAGCTCGCAGTCCTCCAAATGGAACCTGCCCAGAACACGGCAGGCCTCGCGGATAGCGTTGACCTCGGCATGGGCAGTCGGGTCACAATCCTTGACCACCCGGTTACAGGCTCGCGCAATCACCTGTCCCGCGCACACCACAACCGCACCGAAAGGCCCGCCGCAATTGCTACGGATCCCGTTTGCGGCGGCTGCCACCGCTTCACGCATATACTGCTCATGCGTTTGAATCACCTTCTGCGGGGTCATCTGGACCTCATATCACATAATTGCCAGCCGTGGCCGACTCCGAGCACCGTCGCAACAGCTCTGCAAGGGAAATTCCCTTTAAAGTGTCCTTGATGGCATTGTTGACCTCTTGCCAAACCGCGCGCGCGACACAAGTCCCGCTTTTTGGACAAACCCTCGTTGCATCCAAGCAGTCCGACACCTGCAACTCCCCTTCCAGGGCCGTGACTATCTCCAGCATGGTGACATCTTCCGGGCGCCTGATCAAAAAATAACCTCCTTTAGCACCCCGGGTTACACCTAAGATGCCAGCCGCCTTCAAGGGGTTTATCACCTGCCAAAGATACTTGACGGAAATGCCCTGACGTTGGGCCAAATCATTAAGCGTCACCGCGCCCTTGTCGTGGTGCATCGCGATATCGATTAGGGTGCGGAGACCGTACCGTCCTTTAGTTGATATTTTCACAAGTTTTTATTGTATGCTTTCCGGCTTTTTCCGTCCACCGTTTTCACACACACCTTCTGTAACAAACGGAGATTTTACATTACAAATAAAGTGCTTGTTAGGTTCTGCTTGCGCTTGCTATTATAACAACAACTTCTTACTCGGTTATGTTTGATGATCAACGACCCCTCCAGCAGTTTGCACCAAAGCATAAGAACCAAGTTCGGCCTTGTGACCGCATGCATGCTGCTCGGGCTCTTGGCAGCTTTTTATCTCGGCGGGCGCTTCATCCTCGTACATATGTTACGTCAAGCCGAGCAAAACATCCAGGTGATCGGCGCCGACATCAGGAACTTAGTGTACGGCGAGATGGTGTCGGTGCAGCGCAGCGCGCATCGAACAGCCGAGTCCCTGCCGCAGTCACTCGCAGACGTTTCTGACGAATTTATGCGCGACCAAATATTGCGCGTTTTTGCTGACACGCCGGTCACTCTGGCGGTCGTCTTGAATGCAGACGGTACATTTCTAAAGGGCATATTCCTGGCTTCTAACGGTGCCCCCCGACCTGTCGAGAGCCACGAGATTAATCAATATTTTTCAGAAAACTCGCCTCTGTCTTCCGCCATATCAGAACACTTGCCCGCTTCCGGACTGATAATCTTCAACGGTAAACCGATGTTTTTTGCCTTGTCTCCGCACAATAACCAGCAAAGCCAGCTCGACGGGTTCATTGTGTTGGGCGCGCCATTTCACAACGCCTCTTTGATCAGCCGTATCAACACCATAACTCACGGCATGCATGTGGCTGTTACTGACCGTGCGCAGCGCAACACCGCTGAACCGCAAAGGGAAAACCACGAAGGACAGCCCCTGCGTAGGCCGGCTCCTATCTTCAAGGAGTCGATCAACTACTACGCTGGCGGTCGGTGGCACTTGGGAGAAAACACATTTGAGGCGGTTATGCCGGTCAACGACATCATGGGCAAAGAGGTCTCGGCCATCTCTATACGCATGCCCGGCAGCTTCTCTTCGCTGGCAAGCATCGCGCTGGGCTGGCTGACCTCTTTCACGGCTGCTGTCGGCATCATCTTTGTGCTGCCCATGTTCTGGCTGCAGTCCCGGGTCCTGCTCAATCCGCTCTCGACTCTGACCGGCCAGATCAGAGAAATCGGCAAAAAGCACCTTGACGGAAACTGCGCCAAACTGGTCTGGCCAAGAAACGACGAGTTCGGCATGCTGGCCGAGAGCGTTAACGAGATGATCGCCGCCCTCGCGGACAATACTAGTAAAATTCTGGCCCATGAACAGAAGCAGAGGGCTCTGATAGCAGGCATGCCTGACTGCCTGTGCCTGTTTGACCGTAACGCCAATGTCATCACCGTGCATAAGCAGCCCGACTATGCCCACCCTATTCCCGGATTGCTGACCGGGCGCCCCATCTCGCCGCCGATCTTCCCGGACACCGACTGCGAGGCTATGAGCAAGGCCATTGAAGACGCCTTCCAGTCCAATGACATCCAGATGGTCATGCTCTGCTGCCGCGAGTCAGACGGCTCTTACCGCCATTTCGAAACCCGCATCAGCCGCCTGGATGACGCGGTATCGCTGGTGGTTATGCGCGACATGACCAAAGAGTGGCGCGAGCGCGAGACGCGCGAGCAGATGGAGACGCGGCTTTCCAAAGTAGACAAAATGGAAAGCCTAAGCACCTTGGCGGCCGGTATCGCGCATGATGTCAACAATATCCTGACCATCATACAGAACACCATCGACATAACTTGGGAAAATCCGGACGAAGGCTCAGAACAAGAGGCTGTCAGCACAATTAGGCAGGCCACGGGCAAGGGCGTGACCCTCACGCGTGAACTGATGACCTATGCCGGACACACCAGCATAACCTTCAAGCATGAGGATCCCAACAAGGTCATCATCGATCTAGAAAAGCTGATGGGCGGCGTGATAGCTTCCAATGTCAGCCTGGAGCTGAAGCTTACACCTGGTCTGCCAATGGTCGATGTCGACCCGCACCAGTTCTGGAAAGTCATTATTAATCTGCTTAAAAACGCCTCTGAAGCAATGGGCGGAGCCAGCGGGCACATCCGCATCAGCACATATCCTTTTATATTGAACTCGGCGAACGCCAACGATTTCTTTAGTACGCAGACCCTGAATTTAGGGCGGGGCATAGTGTTCCAGGTTGATGACACAGGCTCGGGCATCCCTCAGGATGTTATAAAAAGGATGTTTGAGCCGTTTTTCTCGACTAAATCCGTAGGGCGCGGCTTAGGCCTGGCAACCGTGTTCGGCATCGTCGACGCGCACAACGGCGGCATCGCCATATCATCGAAACTCGGTAAGGGGACAACTTTCCGGGTGTGGCTGCCTGTGGCGATCGAGCAACCGCCTGCTTTGTCGGAACCCACCCTGTCGGGCAATAACGAGTCTGACGATTCCAGCGCCGCAGAGGCGTCTTTCTCGGGGTCGGGGCCGCTTATGCAGCCCTGTGTGCTGTTGATCGAAGACGACCGTTCCATCATCCAGGCCACAACCATCCTGCTGCGTTCTTTCAATGTGGAGGTTTTCGCGGCAACCAGCAAACGCGAGGCTATATCGCTCTTCAGAAAACACGCGGATGCGGTGTCGGTGATTTTGCTGGATGCGCAGATTGGAGAACTTGACAACGTGCGCCTGCTTGGCGTTCTGCGGCTACGCAAACCTACCCTCAAAACCATCATCATCTCCGGATACAACGAGGATAGAATCAGCCGCATGTTCGCGACTGAGTCATATGACTGCTTCCTTAAAAAGCCCTATACCCGCGGCGAGCTCAAAACCACGCTCGAAAAATTTATAAGGTTGTAGTGAGTTTCTCGAACACCGGAGCCATAGTCCGCGGATGCGCCAGGAAGAAATGGCAGGGCCTGCCTGCCAGCTCAATGATCTCATCAAAGAGCGCTTTATTGAAGGGGTTCAGCACAGCCACCAAAGCTTCTCCGGAAACCAGAGCGAAAGACACCACGCCTTTGACCTGAACGAAAACCGTCGGCAGTATTCTGGCAGCGGCAGGAGATGGCTCAAAAAGCTCGATAGGTATCGCCGGCATCTCACTGTCCTTCTGCATCGATTCCATCAGCGCGTCCGTCATCTCGGGATGCTGTTCGTCAAGTAACGCCAAAGCTGATATCAACATCGGCGTGTCGGTCACCGGCCGGTCGGTCAAGACGTGCAGAACATCCATGCACATCTCCTTGGGCAAATAGTCGCGCTCTTTCCACAACCAGACCAAGTCCATCTCCGCCGCCGCCGCAGAACGCGAAAGCGCGTGCACCGCCAAACCCGAATCCTGCGGGGCGCCTTCTGCGACATCTCGCGCAGCACCCGCCCCCATATCCTCAACATCCTTACGAAACTGACTCTTGAGAATCTGGCCCTGCACCTCTTCAAAAACCCTCGCCACCGCCGCTTGCGCTGGCGGATAGTCCGCAAAAGCGCTCAGGTGCCCTGCAATGATCTGCGCATTGTCATAGTCTTTTTCGATCAGCAATGTCTCAGCCAGCTTGATTAAGCAGTCGCGACGCTTATCCGCCTGACCAGTCTGTTCATAGGCCACCGCCAGAAACTCCAAGCTTGTGCGGTCACCAGGCATGCTCAACAGCATCTGTTCGAAAAAACCAATCGCCTCTTGAATCTTCTGGTCAGTTTCAGCCATTGTTACCTCCGATTGCAGTCCTTACAGCCCCCCTCCGCAATTTCTATTTGAATATAAGCAGAATCCGTGCCGTGTAAATGCAGCCTTTTGAATTCTGAATTCCGCAGTCTGCGCGGCTGCCACCTTTTGTAATGATGCCGCCTGATTGCGGCAACTTGTTGCCGGACTGGCATCTTTTATGCTTTAAATGACATGCATTTTATGTAATCAACCCTTAAAAAGTTCCTGGCATGCCTCAGACAGCACATTACCAGAATTTCAAGAGCACCTTGGTGCAGCGCGGTGTTTTGAGCGAAGAGCAGTTGCAGGCCGCCCAGCAGGAAGCTGGCAACATGCCGCTGGAGAAGTATCTGGTGCAGAGCGGCCTGATTTCCAACGAGGCGCTGAACCTTGCCGTGGCGGCTTATTTCAACATGACGCCGCTCGTTCTGCCGCAGACCTTCATACCGCCTCTCGAACTGTTGGAACTGGCCCCCGCCAATGTATGGACGCGTCTGAAAGCACTGCCGCTGATGAAACTGGGCAAACGCCTAACCGTGGCTTTGGGTGACCCGTTTGACCTGTTGGCGCAAGAGGAACTGGGGCGTGTCACTAAAATGTGCATCGTGCCTGTGGCGGTTTACGAGAAAGATGTTTTGGATTCGCTATCGCGCGCCCAATCTAACAAGGACTCCCAAAACCCCGGCCTGGCGATGGAAAACATCATGAAGGTGCCAGAGGCGGACATCGAGTTCTCCAGCGAGCCGCAAAAACAGGAAGAGAGTATCGACAAAACCCTGGAGACCGCTGAAGAGGCGCCGGTCATCCGCATGGTTAACATGATGCTGGTCGAGGCTCTGCGGACCGGTGCCAGCGACATCCATTTCGAGGCCATGGAGAAAAGCTCGCGCCTGCGTTATCGCATTGACGGAGCCCTGATCGAGCGTCCCAGCCCTCCGCGATCGCTGCACAACGCCATCGTCTCGCGCATCAAGATCATGTCAGACCTCGACATCGCCGAGCGCCGCAACCCCCAGGACGGTCGCTTCAAGGTCAAGGCCCTCAAGAAAGAGGTTGATATACGCGTCAGCATCCTGCCCACAATCCACGGCGAGAAGGTGGTCATGCGCACCCTTGACAAGTCTAATCTGGCGCCGAGCCTTTCCGCTCTGGGCTTGGACGATTTCGCGTTCAAGGCCATGAAGTTCGCCATCGAGCAGCCGCACGGAATCATTCTGGTAACCGGCCCCACCGGCTCAGGCAAAACCACCACACTCTACTCCTGCCTGCAGGATCTAAACACACCGGACGTCAACATTGTGACCGCCGAAGACCCTGTGGAATATCAGTTGCAAGGTGTCAACCAAGTGCATGTCAACCAGCAGACCGGACTGACCTTTGCCTCGGTGCTGCGTTCTGTGCTGCGCCAGGATCCGGATATCGTACTGGTGGGCGAGATTCGCGACGGCGAAACCGCCGACATAGCCGTCAAAGCCGCATTGACCGGACATCTCGTGCTCAGCACCCTGCACACCAATGACGCGTCGGGGGTCATCGCCCGTCTGATCGACATGAACGTGCCTCCTTTCCTGATTGCCTCATCGCTGATCCTGGCCCAAGCGCAGCGGCTTTTCCGCAAACTTTGTCCGTTCTGCAAAAAACCCATGGAGGTTGACCCTGATGTGCTTTCCGCCAACCACATCGAACCTACTTTCTTCGCGGATTCCGCGATTTTCGCCCCAGGCAGTTGCCCTAAATGCAACGGGATCGGCTATAAAGGCCGCGGTGCCGTAATGGAGGTCCTGCCCGTCAGCGATGCCATACGCGAAGCGACCGTCAAGGGCGCGACTTCCGCAGTCTTACGCGAGATAGCCGTCAAGGAAGGCATGGTCACCCTTAAAGAGGCGGGGTTGCTCAAGGTCAAGAACGGCATAACCTCATTACACGCCGCGCTGGAAGTGACTGGCGGAGAATAACGCGGCGGATGAAAGGCACTTAAATGGCTCCCAAAAAACCCAAATCAGCCCCCAATCGTGTCAGCGGCATCAGGCAAATAAAAAAACGGGAATTAATCCCTTTCACGCGCCAGACCGCCAGCATGCTGAACGCCGGAATGTCGATTCTGGTGGCAGTCTCAACGCTTGAGGAACAGTGCGCCCACCCCGGCTTTAAATTCGTCCTCAAGCGCCTGCGGGAGAGCATCGAGAGCGGCTCCCCGGTTTCCGAAGGGCTCAGCCGGTTCCCGCAGATATTTGACGACATGTACATCAACATGGTATCCGCAGGCGAGAAAAGCGGGCAGTTCGCGAATGTGCTGAAACGGCTAGCCCTGATGATGGACTCCTCCGCGCGCCTTGTGCGCAAGGTCAAGTCCGCCTTGACTTACCCTACCGTTATTCTGTCGATGGCTCTGCTCATCGCCGGCGCCCTGATCACTTTCGTGGTGCCGGTCTTTACAGAAATGTTTTCCGGGTTCGGCCAGTCTCTGCCCGGGCCAACGCAAATGCTGGTCGATGCCAGCGATTTTATTCGCGCCAGATGGTATGTGCTGCTGGGTGGCATTGCCGTGGCGGTTGTCGTGTTCCGCAAATGGGTAGCTACCACTGCCGGACGGCTTGCCCTGGACAGTTTCATTTTGAAACTCCCGGTTTTCGGGCCACTAATCCAAAAAGTCGCTATCGCCCGTTTCTGCCGTCTTTTCGCGCAGATGCTAACCAGCGGCGTACCGATTCTTGACGCCATGTTTATCGTCGGCCGCTCTATGGGCAACAAGCTGATGGAGGGTTCGATTCTCGCGGCGCGCTCTGGTGTAGAACAGGGCAACACCCTGAGTTCGGCTCTGGAAGGAAAACCATGCCTGCCGATCCTGATGATCCGCATGATCTCGGCCGGCGAGAAGAGCGGGCGTATCGACGAGATGCTGGAAAGTATTGCCGACACGTATGACGACGAAGTGGAAACCACCCTCTCCACCCTGACTTCTCTGATGGAACCCTTTCTGATGGTCTTTCTGGGCGTGGTCATCGGCGGCATCGTGATCGCCATGTTCCTGCCAATCTTTAAACTCGGCTCCGTGGTCAGCGGCTAAAAGGACATCAACTTAAGCGCGCTGATAAAGAAATCACGCACGGGATTGTCTTTGCGGCGGGTTTAGCGTATACTCCTCACCATCAACTGCTATTAACGAGTTGCTGGGTAGTTATGTCTAAAATCCTGATTGTCGATGATGAAGCGCGTATCCTTCTGTTGCTCCAGAGCCTTTTACGAGCCAACGGACATGATACCGTTACCGCTAAAGACGGTAACGGAGCTTTGGATATAGTCAGAAACGACGAGGCTTTGGATTTGGTGATAACCGACCTGCGCATGGCCCCGATGGACGGCATGACGCTTTTCCGCGAGATCAAAAACCTGCGGCCCGAAATGCCCGTGATTCTCTTGACCGCCTACGCTTCAGTCGAAACCGCGATAGAGGCCATGAAATGCGGCGCTTTCGATTACCTAACCAAACCTTTTAAAGTCGACGAGCTGCTGGCCGCTGTCGGCCGGGCCGAAGAACATGTCAAGAATGTCGCTTCGTCAGTCTCAGCCGACCCCAATGCGCCGTTGCGTTATCAATTCGAGAACCTGATCGCCACTAACAGAACCATGCTGCAAGTCTGCGAAATGATCCAGCGCGTGGGTCCCACCGCCGCCACAGTGCTGATCAACGGCGAGAGCGGCACGGGCAAAGAGGTCATCGCCCGCACCATACACAACAACAGCCCACGCAAAGACAAGGCTTGGGTGGCGGTCAACTGCGCAGCGCTGCCCGAACACCTGCTGGAATCAGAGATGTTCGGCCATGTCAAAGGCGCCTTCACCGGTGCCGTCACCGAAAAAGAAGGCCTGTTCGAGACCGCCAACAACGGCACCCTGTTCCTAGACGAGATCTCCTCTATGCCGCTGGTTCTACAGGGTAAACTCCTGCGGGCCCTGCAAGAGAAAGAAATACGGCGCGTCGGCGGCACCAAGAACATACCAGTAGACGTGCGCGTGATCGTAGCCAGCAACACCAATCTGGAACAACTTGTGGCGCAAGGCTCTTTCCGCGCCGACCTGTATTATCGTTTCGCCGTGATTACGCTGGACATACCCGCGCTGCGCGACCGTCCAGAAGATGTCCTGCCCTTGGCACGGCACTTCATACGCCTCGAGACGGCTGACTTTAAAACCCAGCCCAAACTCTCGCAGGAGGCTGCCGAAATGCTCGTGGCCTACAAATGGCCGGGCAATGTGCGCGAACTCGAAAACGCCATAAAACACGCAATAACCTTTCTGCAGGACGATGTCATTACTCCCGAGCTCTTGCCGCCACGCATCGTAAGCCGAGCTCAGGAAAACCAGACGCAGCACGCGGCGCAGAAACCGTCAAACGCTAACACCTCCCTGAAGGGCTTCCTGAAGCTCAAGGAAAAAGAATACCTCGACCAGATCCTCTCCTCTACTCACGGCGACAAAGAAAAAGCCGCGCAGACACTGCAAGTCAGCCTGGCCACATTATACCGGAAACTTTCCGAAGAAACTCCATCCTCAGAACCAAAAAGTGACACGCCGCCTGCCGTCGCGGATTGAAACCCTGGCCTTTTTTGCACTAATGCAAATCGGCTCTTTCATTTTTGAGAATATTCCAGCTTTTAGTAAGCTCGCCACAGCCACACCCAATCCTTGGATGCCTTATTTTCAATGTCAAAAACATTACCGATGGTGTTTTGGCACAGGGGGTGCTTAATTAGATTCACACACCGACATGGTTGCCGGTAAATGAAAACCGTATAAAAAAGGAAACACAAATGAAAATCAACCGTAAGGGTTTCACGCTGGTAGAGATCATGATCGTGGTTGCGATTATCGGCATTCTTGCCGCAATCGCCATCCCGAACTTCCTCAAGTCACGCAAGCAATCACACATGAACGCCTGCATCGCCAACCTCAAGCAGATTCAGGGCGCTAAAGAGCAGTCGCTATTGGCCGGCGGCGGAATCACTGCGGCCGACCTGTTCGGGGCTGACAAATATATCAAGGTCACTCCCACTTGCCCGGCAACGGGCACTGCTTATGTTCTCGGCGATGCCGACGTGAACCCGACCTGCCCGAACCCCGGTGTGGCTCCGTATGCGCATGTGCTTCCCTAATAAAAAGCTCTGACGGACAGACGGGTTGAATACCGTTACATGAAACAATAAGCCGCCCAGCATGTGCTGGACGGCTTATTGTTTTTTGCCCGGAACCCCGGGCGGCGGGCTTACCTCTTACTTATTACCTATCGGTAGGTGTCTGATATGACACCGGCATCGGGCGTGTAGCTCGACGGAAGGCCGGCGATGCGATGCATGTAGGCGACAAGCTGGTTGACCCGGTCAACACTCTCAGCCGCCAGCCGCAGCATGTCGCGCTGCGCGTCAGTCAGCGGACCGCCCTTGCCGGCGTGCAGCATGTCGATAACCCCGGTCGACACCGTCAAAGGCTGCACAATCTCCTGATTCAGCTCAGCATAACGCTCGACCAGCTCGCCACGCGTCAGCTTAAGACCGATGCCGCGCCGCCGGGCAGCGGATTCTATGCTGGCGATTGTCTTGCTATCCTCGTCAACTTGATCAGCCAAGCTAGTAATGCTCTGCTCGGAGCTGGCAGTGGCCTGCTCCAGCACATCCCGCACTTTACTCAGCGTATTCATCATGCGCTGGTGCCCGGCACCGTCCGAGACCTCAGCATCTTGCTCCAGCAACGCTGCCGCGTCACGCAAAAGAGCCGCCATCTCTGCCGTACGTCTTTTTCGCTCCGATGCTGAAGATGCGGCATCATCATGCGCTGGCTCTTGCTCCGCTCCAGTGTCACTTAATGCGGAACTGAGATCCAAGACCCCCTCTCCACCCGCAGGCCGATACGTACTTACGTTAGCCTTATGCTTGACCGTCTCAAACGTAGCCTCAGTTGTAGCCACAGGCGCATCATCCGTGGCTTGAGCGCCTTCAAGGCGCTGGTATGAAACCGACACGCTACGCACACTTTTAAGTTCGGCTTTGCGCAAGACTTCTTCTACACCTCCCTGCTGCGAAAAATTCGCAGGCGGTGTGCCGAACAGCTTTACGCAGAAAACAAAATCCTCTTGTTGCAGAGGCGGCAGGAACAGCAATCCACCTAAACGGTAAAGCTGCAGCTTGTCACGCAGATTGCGTCCTGTGTTGCTGTCGATGCCATCCGTATAGCCGTTCACCAGAACATTGTTGTCCCTTAAGGAAATCTCGATCGGCCCGTATTTAGCCGCAGACTGCTGCACTTCCACGAAAACTGTACAGGCCGCACTCTGCGTAACCTTGTGCAATGGCCCGTAAACTCCAGCCTGATTGAACAAAAGCCCCAAGGCACGGACCAGTAACACCGCTTCTTTCTCAGGTATCTTTGCGTAAGCCATATAACCCCCTTAACTAAAGCGAACTGCCGACCACAAGCTTATTCATACTCACACAAATAAACAAAGTGTTGTGTAAAAAATAAGGTTATTTACCTTAGTGCCCGTCGCGGCTTCGTGTGAGAAATTACTTGGTCATTATCACTGTTGTTCGTTTATGAAACAACAATAAATCCTCTTAGCTCAGTCGCTGCAACTCCTAATTCCTAACTCCTAATTCGGGGGCGAATTCAACCTTGTTGAATCGCACCCTCTCTCAGTGCCAAGCCGTGATCACCACGTTATCCGTCACAGACGGGTCAGGCGGCAGACTGAAACCCTGGCCGTCACCAGCAAACAGATTGGCCGTGCCGTTGCCGCTCATGCTCTGACCGATCACGATCGCCCCGTTGATAGTTGCCGTCCCGTTGATGTGCAGACTGCCGTTGGGTATGATCAGTGCGCCGTTGATGACCGCCGTG
>JAQVQN010000354.1 GCA_028701555.1 Kiritimatiellia bacterium
CCATAAACCGCGCGCGTAATAATTCCACCAGTTATGGCGGTGGAGCTGCCCGCCCGACTGTTCTGGCGCCGGAGCGACGCAACCGGACAAAAAGGCCAACAGTAAGGAAGCCAAAACCGCAGACCTCCATCTGCACCCAAATGTGCCCTGCCGACCAAACGCGATGTGTAGTTCAAGGATTTTCATGAAGAGAGCCCTCCTGACGTATCCGATTGGCCGCGCTAACCGCCAGAGTATCCGCTATACGCACGGCTGACGCTTTTAAATTGTCATAAAAAGCCTCCCATCCGGAGTAGTCGCCCACCCACTCGCCAGCGAGCTGCCCGCCGTGCCAATGCGCCTGCACGGCAAAACTGAAAGCTCCGCCGCGCAGCGCCTGCATGGTCGCCGAAAAGGTCAGCCCGTCCGGCAAATCAGACCCGCGCTCCCGGCATACGCTTTCCAGCGCTGCGCGCAAGGCGTTCTGGCTGCGGAGCAGCGCTGCCGAACCAGAACTTCCGCCTCCAGCCATTGCTTCTTCCGGCCCGCGATAAACCAATTCCCTGAATACCGGCTCGGTCCATACCGTCCCGCTTTTCCTCTTTTCCAATGCTAAAGGCGCGACAGTTATAATAATCGCTGCGGCAGCGGCAAGCCCGGCCAAAACGTTGGCCGGACGCCTGAAAAGCATACTCAAGGTGCCAAGTATTGGGACTTCGCCGCGTCTCGCGACGCCGTCAGCAACCGCCAACCCGGATTGGTCGTGTTCCCAAGCCGACAATATCTGCTCGGTCATACGTTCGAGGATATCTTCCTCAGACTCGAAGGCCGATAACGAAGATCGTATGCGACGATCCAAGCCGCGCGCCTTGTCCGCAAGCCCGCGCAGCCGCACGTCAAGCTCGATCTCCCGCTCGAAACGCCTCCGGGACTCAACGTCCAGCTCGCCATGGACGTATGCCCAAAGCTCCACTTCAGAGTCTTTCATCAACACATTCACCACATAACCTCCAGAAACTAACTTTAAACCGTAAGATCGGCACCAGTTCCTGTTTTATAAAGTCGCTGCCCGCCATAATTTCTTCCCAATAATAATCAAATCAGTCCATATCACGCTCCAGGGCCATACGCAACTTTTCAAGACAGCGGGAAAGCCTGCTGCCTACCGTGTTTATGGACACCCCCTGACTTGCCGCCATGGCCTTGTAGGATAAACCCTCGAAATAAAACTGTCGCAAACCATCCCGGCAAGCTTGCTCCAGATGACCTAACGCCGCCCTCAGCTCCGCGGCGCGCTCCGCCTGGCGTAAAATGTATACCGGGTCGGATTCCGGCCCGTCCGGAAGATCGATATCCTCCTGCTCGCCTTCTTCATTAAAAAGCGTGATTGGCAGCAGCCGCGCTTGGTCGCGCATTTTTCCGCGCAGCATGTCTATGCACCTGTGTATGCAAATCTTCTTCACAAACTGCTGAAGAGCCTGCTCCGAATTCAGACGTCCGATCGACTGGACAATGCTGATCCTTATATTCTGAACAACGTCCTCTCTGGTATGAACCTCAAAATTCCACTTGGGCCAAGCGGCAATAGATTGTATCATAGAGTCGAAAAACGCAAAAAAATCTTTCCACGCCTGTTCGCTGCCAGTACGCAGGTCTTTGATCGGTGGAGGGGTCAGTGTGTTTGTTTTTTTCACGACTTGGGGCATATAGCAATAGTATAGGTTATTGAAAAAAAGGATTTTAGCAAGGCTCTCATGAAAACATTGCCATTATATGGCATTTCACGGGAAGAAGGAAGCGTGTTCAAGCGACATTATAAAGTGTAGGAGAATTTTGCGGGTTGGTTGAGTGTTTACAACACTTGCAAAGGAAGCTTAAACATGATGTCAGAATTTTCAGAGGGCGAACAAAAGGCGGCAGAGGCACGCTCCTGCGGGCGGTCGATTGTTGCCGGTGCCGCTGGTGCGGTATTATGCCTGTGCCCCGGCTACCTGCTCGGCCAGAGCATGACCATTCCGACGCCAGCCGGCAACGTCAGCATACCGCTCGTGCATGTCGATCCCGGCGGCTCGCTGATATCTCCGCCCGCGCCGTCAGCCCCCCCTTTCACAGCGCCAACCATCTTTTCCGCGCCGCTGCCCAGCGGTTCGGGAGCCCGGGCTTTGGGCGTCTCCGGCGCTTTCACCGCCATCGCCGATGACGCCACCGCCGCCTCCTGGAACCCGGCTGGCCTGATTCAACTTGAACGGCCAGAGTTCTCAGTCGTTTACCGGCTCAAGCAGGAGTACAACCGCCACTGGTCGGGCGACCCAGACTACCGCGTCGGCGATGATGAGTATTTCGGCAATGCCCTGAACTACATGAGCTTCGTATGGCCCTTCCGCATCATGGAACGCAACATGGTGATCTCACTAAACCTGCAGGAGGTTTTTGATTTCACGCAGCGTTTCCACGCGCGCTTCAGCGACCGCGCCACCACCCGCGACCGCCAGGTGCGGGACGAGACGACCGCTGCAACAGTCACCAGCCAGCACTTACTGCCGCAAGGGTATGTTGGTGTCACCGAATACCTAACCACCCGCCATCTCACAACCATGAACCAGTTGCTGCACTCTTCCACGCTCGGTCGCCTGCGTTTCGACCAGGAAGGCAGCATATACGCTTTGACACCGGCGCTGGCCCTCGAAATCACGCCCAAATTCTCGCTTGGCGTCGCAGTCAACATCTACCAGAACAACATTTTCGGCGCGGGCGACATCCGCTCGCACACCAGCGCGCGCTACCATGGAACGCTGGACAGCACGGTCGACATCACTGACGAGCGCTTCACCGACGGCACCTACCAGTATGCGGGCATGTACACCAGCCCCACCGTTTCCTATCCCATCTTCGGTTCCGGTGATGTCGACCCCTACTCCACTACCGACACCTATCGCGAAAGCACTACCCTGCGTTACGAAGGTTATTATGACGTTTACGACAACATCGACGATTTCCGCGGTGTCAATGCCACCTTTGGCGGGCTTTGGGCCGCGCACGAAAAAATATCCTTCGGCGCCTGCCTCGACCTGCCGTGGACCGGACGGGCCAGACAACGCAAGACCTTGCTTTCCGGCGTCAACATCGCTGACGCACTCGGCACCAGCGTCACCAGCCGTTCCGTGACCTCCAAGGATGTCGAGTTCGACTTTCCTCTCTCATGGGCCGCCGGCACCGCCTGGCACTGGAACAACCGCCTGACCACATCCTTCGATGTCAGCCAAACCCTCTGGTCGCAATACTCCTTCAAGGCCGAAG
>JAQVQN010000355.1 GCA_028701555.1 Kiritimatiellia bacterium
ATCAAAGACCCTGCCGTAAACATTGTGGTCGAGCTGATCGGCGGCACGGGCGCGGCCAAGAAATTCGTGCTGGCGGCGCTGGAGGCCGGAAAGGCGGTGGTCACCGCCAACAAAAAGCTGCTGGCGGAGTGCGGTGACGAGATTTTCGGCGCGGCCGAGCGCAACGGCGTTGACATCTACTTCGGCGCCAGCGTCGGCGGCGGCATACCGATCATACGCGTGTTGCGCGAAGGCTTGGCTGGCAACGAGATCCATCGCATCCACGGCATACTGAACGGCACATGCAACTATATCCTGACCTGCATGGAGCAGGAGGGCGTGGCTTTCGGCGAGGCGCTGGCGGCGGCGCAGAAGGCCGGCTATGCCGAGGCCGACCCGGCGCTGGACATCGACGGCGGCGACACCGCCCACAAGGCGGTGATTCTGGCCTCTCTGGCCTACGGCTTCCATGTGCCGCTCGGCAAAGTGCAGGTCGAGGGCATCCGCAACCTGTCCGGCATGGACGTGCGCTACGCGGCGGGGTTGGGCTACCGCATCAAGCTGCTGGCGGTGATCAAGCGCGACGGCGGCATGGTGGAGATCGGCGTGCATCCCACGCTCGTGCCGCACGGCCACATGCTGGCCTCTGTCAGCCATGTTTTCAACGCGGCCATGGTCAACGGCGACCTTAGCGGCGACACCCTGTATTACGGGCGCGGCGCGGGGCGCGAGCCCACGGCCAGCACGGTCATCGGCGACATCGGCGACATCGCGCGCAACCTGATGGCCGGCAGGTCGCGCTACCGGCGCGGCGTCTGCGTGGCGAACGAGGGGCGGCTGGGGATTCGTCCCGCCGAGGAAGCGTCCAGCCGCTACTATCTGCGGCTGATGGTGCTGGACAAGGCCGGCTCGCTGGGCGTGATGACCACGGTTCTCGGGCGGCACGGCGTGAGCATCATGGCGGCAACGCAGCAGGAGACCACCGACCTGCCGGACGACGCGGGCTTTGTGCCGGTGGTGATGCTGACGCACACGGCCAAGAGCGCGGATGTCGACGCGGCCCTGCGGGAGATCAGGGCGGCGGGGGTCTTGAACGAGGACGCGGTGAAGCTGAGGATGATATAGGACAGGGAAGAGTGAGCAGGGAAGAGAGAGAAAGGGTAGCGGAGAGAATGATGAAGGTATGCAAATTCGGCGGTTCGTCGGTGGCGAGCGCGGAGCAGGTGGCGAAGATTGTTGAGATAGTGATGGCTGATCCGGCGCGGCGGGTGGTGGTGGTGTCTGCGCCGGGCAAACGCGGCAAAGACGACGTCAAGGTCACCGACATGCTGATATCCTGCGCCGAGGCCGCCTTGGCCGGGCAGGATTGCGAGCGGCCGCTGGCTGATGTCGTCGAGCGCTACGCGGAGATCCAGCGGGAGCTGAAACTGCCGGGCGGCATCACGGCTGAGATCGAAAAAGACCTGCGCTTCCGTCTGGCGGGAGACAGGTCGCACTGCGGCGGTTTCATGGACAGCATGAAGGCGGCGGGCGAGGACAACAGCGCCAAGCTTGTGGCGCAGGCCTTTCTGGCGTGCGGGGCGAAGGCTGTTTACATGAGTCCGCGGGAGGCGGGAATGCTTCTGACGGACGACTTCGGCAACGCGCAACTGCTGGAAGAGTCATACCGCAATTTGGCGGAAGCCCTGCGCAAGAGCGACGGAATCGTGGTATTTCCCGGCTTTTTCGGATACACCAAGGACGGGCGTGTGGCGACATTCCCGCGCGGCGGCTCGGACATCACGGGGTCGATCCTGGCGGCGGCGGTCAGGGCCGATGTGTACGAGAACTTCACGGATGTGGACTCGGTGTATCCGGTGGATCCGCGTTTGGTGCCCGAGGTCAAAGAGGGCATAGCGGCCATGACCTACCGCGAGATGCGCGAGCTTTCGTATGCCGGGTTCGGCGTGTTCCACGACGAGGCGGTGATCCCGGCGGTCAAGGCCGGCATACCCATAAACGTGCGCAACACCAACCGGCCGCAGGAGCCGGGCACGATGATCGTGCAGTCGCGGCGTGTGCTGGCCGGCAGCGTGGTCGGCATCGCCAGCGACGACGGGTTCTGCAACATCTTTGTGGATAAGTACATGATGAACCGCGAGATCGGCTTCGGTCGCCGCCTGCTGCAGATTTTAGAGTGGGAGGGGGTTTCTTACGAACACATGCCTTCGGGCATCGACAATGTGTCGGTGGTCATCCGCGAGCGAAATTTCGATCCGGAATGCGAGCGGCGTGTGGTCGAGCGCATCAAGCGCGACCTGAACCCTGACGCGGTTCTGGTCGAGCGCGGGTACGCTCTGATCATGGTGGTGGGCGAGGGCCTTTATTACACGGTGGGCATGGCGGCCAAGACCGCTAAAGCACTGTCCGAGGGGGGCGTGAACATCGAGATGATGAATCAGGGATCGTCCGAGATCAGCATGATGTTCGGGGTCAAGGCCGAGCATCGCGCAAAGGCGGTGCGGGCGCTTTACAAAGCGTTCTTTTAGTAGCTTGCCGGCAAACTTCTGTCATAGAAAACAAGGTGTTGCTCACACGAAGCCACTAAGGGCACAAAGGTTGATGCTATCTTTAAAAAAAACCTTAGTGGACGTTGTGTCTTTGTGTGAGATGAAATTGGGATGCGGGCTGTGCCCGCATTAAGCAGTAAAAAGGAGCGGGCATGATAGCCAAGGAAAAGGTGTTCATTTACGACGCCACACTCAGGGACGGGGCTCAGGGCGAGGGCATCTCTTTTTCCGACACGGCCAAGGTGCGCTTCGCCCGTCTGCTGGATGATTTTGGCGTGGATTTCATCGAAGGCGGGTTCGCCGGGTCCAACCCGCGCGACAGGCGTTTTTTTGAAGACATCCGCAAGGAGCGGATGGGACACGCGCGCGTCACGGCTTTCGGCAGCACGCGGCGCAAGGACTGCGAAGCCAAGGACGACCCGCAACTGGCGGGGCTGCTGGCGGCGGACACGGAGTTGGTTACGGTCTACGGCAAATCGTGGATGTTGCACGTGCGCGATGTCCTGCGCACGACGGGCGACAACAACATCCAGATGATCGCCGACACGGTGGGGTTCCTGCGCACGGCCGGACGCAGGATTTTTTTTGACGCCGAGCATTTCTTCGACGGCTACAAAGACGACCCGGCGTACGCCATGCGGGCGCTGGAGGCGGCTCTGCGCGAAGGGGCGGAGGCGCTGGTTCTCTGCGACACCAACGGCGGATGCCTGCCGCACGAGGTTTTCGAGATCACCGGCAGGGTT
>JAQVQN010000356.1 GCA_028701555.1 Kiritimatiellia bacterium
AATGACCGAGCGGGCGAGCGTGTTGCTGATCGACGAGTTCGAGAACGGGCTCCAACACGACGCCATCGGCCCAGTATGGTCGGCACTCGGACAATTCGCCCGCGATAACGATGTCCAGATTTTCGCAACTACGCATTCTTACGAGTGCATCGCCGCCGCGCATGAGGCGTTTTCCGATAACGCGGAAGATTTCGCTGTCATCAAACTGCGCCCTGAGCCCAATTCCGACATCTCCGCTGTCGTTCTTGATAGCGACGCTGTAGGTGCCGCCCTCAAAACGGAGTTGGAAATCCGATGAGCAAGCCCATTAACATCACCAAGCCCGTTATCCTGATCGGCGAAGGCCGTGATGAAGAACGCTTTTTCTCTGCTCTGGTGGATCACCTTGATCTTGGTGATATGATTCAAGTCGCTGAATACGGCGGTAAAAATACGCTCAAGGGTTTTCTTTCAGCTTTGACCGCTTTCACCAACCTCAAAGCTATCGGGGTCACCCGCGATGCCGACAATGACTACGAAAGTGCCCAAAAAGCTGTCGCGTCGGCCATCCATTCGGCCAACCTGCCAACGTCCCTCCAAGTGAGCAGTTTCATTCTTCCCAATGACACCAGCCATGGCGCATTGGAAGCCCTTGTTTTGATGGCAGTCACCGATTTTTCTGTCTGGACTTGCGTAGATGCCTTTTCAACCTGTGTAAGTGGAAAGATCGCAGAACCTTTTTCTACGACTGATCACGACAAACACCGGCTTCAGGCATGGCTGAGCACGCTTCCCCGTCCTGGACTCCGTCTCGGCGAAGCCGCCGCTGCGGGTGCTATTCCCTTCGATCATCCGGCCTTTCAGCCGCTAACCGCTTTTATCAAATCACTCGTATCAGCAACCGAGAACCGGAGCCAACATGCATAAGGTTTATCACACCATCGACAATTTGGCCGGCAGCGTCATAACATTGCGCGCCGAAGGCGTAAGGTACCGCGAGCTCGCTGAAGTCACCTCGCGCACAGGCACCTCGCTGGCGCAGGTCATCAAGCTCGACCGCGATACCGTGACCCTGCAGGTTTTCGCCGGGGCGCGCGGCGTGGCAACCGATGGACGGGTGCGCTTTCTGGGCCATCCCATGAAAGTGCCGTTCTCCGATGCCCTGCTGGGGCGCTCTTTTACCGGCAGCGGCGTACCGCGCGACAAGGGCCCTGTGCTTACCGACAACATGGTGGATATCGGTACGCCCTCGGTGAACCCCGCCAAGCGCATCATCCCGCGCAACATGGTGCGAACCAACATCCCGATGATCGACGTCTTCAACTCGCTGGTGGAATCGCAGAAGCTGCCGGTCTTCGCCCGCGCCGGCGAACCATACAACCCGCTGCTGGCGCGGATCGCACTGCAGGCCGAGGTCGACATCATTATCCTCGGCGGCATGGGCCTGAAATATGACGACTATCTGTTTTTCCGTGACACGCTGGATGAGAGCGGCGCTTTGTCGCGTACCGTCATGTTCGTGCACACGGCGTCTGACCCGATTGTCGAGTGCATGCTGGTGCCGGACATCGCCTTGGCGGCGGCGGAACAGTTCGCGCTCAAGGGAAAGAAGGTGCTGGTGCTGCTGACCGACATGACCAGCTTCGCCGACGCCATGAAGGAGATCGCCATCACGATGGAGCAGATCCCTTCCAACCGCGGTTACCCCGGCGATCTCTATTCGCAGTTGGCCTCGCGCTATGAGAAAGCCGTCGACTTCGAAGGCGCCGGTTCTATCACGATCCTGGCCGTGACCACCATGCCCGGCGATGACGTCACCCACCCGGTGCCGGACAACACCGGCTACATCACCGAAGGCCAATTTTATCTGCGCAACGGCCGCATCGAACCATTCGGGTCGCTTAGCCGCCTTAAACAGCAGGTCAACAAAGACTCGCGCGAGGATCACCGCGCCATCATGGACGCCATGATCAAGCTGTACTCATCTTTCAAAGAGACGCAGGAAAAACAGTCCATGGGCTTCCGCATGAGCGACTGGGACGGCAAGCTGCTCAAGTACGGCGCGCGTTTCGAGCATGAAATGATGGATCTGTCAGTCAACATACCGCTTGAAAAGTCCCTAGACCTCGGCTGGCAGATTTTGGCCGACTGTTTCAGCCGGGACGAGGTCGGCATCCCCTCCAAACTCAGCGACAAGTTCTGGCCGAAGGAAGGTGTTTAGGGGTTTAGGTGTTTAGGTGTTGAGGGGTTTAGGTTTGGAGCAAAGAAACATGCGAGATCATAAAAAACTCAGAGCTTTTGAGCTTGCGGACAAAATTGCTTTGGCCATCTACCGTATCACTCGCGGTTTTCCGCAGGATGAAGTCTATGGTTTGTCCGCGCAAATGCGACGCGCAGCCGTATCCGTCCCTTCAAATATCGTTGAAGGCTGTGCTCGGTCCACGAAGCAGGAATACTGCCGTTTTCTTGACATCGCATTCGGGTCATTGCGAGAACTCATCTATCAGTTCTCGCTGGCAACACGGTTGAATTATATCCCGTCCACCTCCACCGCCGAAACTGACACCCTCTTGTCTGAAACGGAAAAAGTCCTCAGTTCACTTATCCGTTCCCTACGCCGTGCCCCTTCACAGCCTCAACCCCTAACAACCTCAACCCCTTAACTCCTTAACCCCTTAACTCCTTAACCCCTTAAATCCTCAACCCCTCAACCCCTCCCCAATGGCCAAAGTTAAGCTAACCAAAACCGAATTGAAGACGCAGAGCGACGCGCTCAAGCGCTTCCAGCGTTTTCTGCCGATGCTGCAACTCAAGAAACAACAGTTGCAGGCGGAGATCGCGGTTATTGACGCGCGTATCGAAGATGTCAATGCTCGCGAAATGCAGGCAAACGCAGCTCTGTCCGGTTGGGTCGCCCTGTTTGCCGCCGACACCGCGCCGTTGCGTGAAGTGCTGACCTTTGAAGGCGTGACCACCGACTCAAGCAATATCGCCGGCGTGACAATACCGGTTTACAAGGGCATCAAGACCAAGACACAAGAGATTGATCTTTTCGCCACGCCTGCATGGTTTGATGACGCGCTCAAGGCCATGCAGCAGATTTGGGAATTGAAAGCCGAACACGACGTGTTGGACGAGCAGCGCCGTTTGATCATCGAGGAACTCAACACCACGTCCCAGCGCGTCAACCTTTTCGAGAAGGTCAAGATACCCGAGTGCCGCGAGAACATCCGCGTCATCAAAATCGCCATCGGCGACGAACAGACCGCCTCTGTCACC
>JAQVQN010000357.1 GCA_028701555.1 Kiritimatiellia bacterium
CCGGTGTTGATGATTCTTCTGATGAGTCTGGCAATCGGAAAATAGGAAACAGCATCGAACAACCGCCTGAACCCTATTTGGGGAAGAAGAATATCCTTGCGGAATAAGGCTATAAGCAATACAGTAGCATTATGGATGCGATACGGTTTGCATGGGACGAAGCGAAGGCTACAGAGAACAGACGCAAGCATGGCGTCGCGTTCGAGGAGGCCACGACGGTCTTTGCGGACGAGAACGCCCGTTTGAAGCACGATCCCGATCACTCTCTGAAAGAGGCTCGATTTGTCCTGCTCGGGTTCAGCTCTAAGCTGCGGCTGTTGCTCGTGTGCCATGCTTATAGCGAGAATGACGAGGTGATCCGCATCATCTCGGCACGCAAAGCGACGCCAAACGAACGTAAACAATACGGGAGCTATTTATGAGAAAAGAATACGACTTCACCGACTCGGTTCGTAACCCCTATGCTAAGCACCTCCGCAAGCAAGTGACCATGCGCCTGGGAACGGATGTCATAGCCTATTTCAAGGCGCTGGCCCACGAGACCGGAGTGCCATACCAGAACTTGATCAATCTCTACCTGAGTGAGTGCGCCCATTCCGGAAAGAAGTTGGCCCTCACCTGGGCTTCTTCGACCCCTGGGCTTCTTCCCAAAATCGCAGAAGGTTAAAGGGTTCAGGTGTTATTATGACGGTTGTGACAAGCAAGTGTGTGTCTCCGGTTTTGTGTGTACCACAATCTGCAAACCTGAAACTGAACCCTGAACCCAGACTCCTGAATCCTCGGTGCGATGCAATGAAATGAAATTGCACCCGAGCTCTTTTCCGTTCAAAAGGAGTATTTGACATCCGCGTTGCTTATAAACTATATTTTTACTTATTAGAGATGTGCAAAGACGCATCGGTTCAAGTTTTGATCAACGCATAAAGGGTAGGACAGCAATGAGCAAAATGATTGTTTCGAGGAGAGTTTTTCTGGCTGGCGCGGGGGCTTTGGCGGCGGTGCCTTCAGTAACATTCGGACAGGCGCAGAGGGTGTTCAAAGTGGCGCTGGTCGGCTGCGGCGGACGCGGCGCAGGTTCGGTGAACGACATCAAGGGCGCGGCTGAGCGTCTCGGGCACAAGATCGCGCTGGTGGGGGCGGCGGACTTTTTCAAGGAGAAGGCACTCAACGTCTGCAAGCAGCACGGCTGCGACGAGAAGTTCGCCTTCGGCGGCGCTGACGGCTACAAGCGGATCATGGAAAGCGACGCCGAGATCGTGCTGCTGGCGGCACCGCCGATTTTCCGTCCGCGCCACGCGGAGGCTTGCGTCAAGGCCGGCAAGCACATTTTCGCCGAGAAGCCGATCGCCACCGACCCGGCCGGGCTGCGCCATTTCCTGAAAGTGGTGGAGGATGCCAAGGCTGCCAAGGTCTCGATCCTCTCCGGCACCTGCCACCGCCACAACAGCCGGGCGCTGCGGCAGATCGGGCCGGTGCGCAACGGTGTGATCGGCGAAATCCGCGGCGGCGTGGTTTACCGCTGCCACGGTTCCATGAGTCCGAAAAACTACCTGCGCTTCCGTCGTGAAGGCGAAAACAACGCCTCGTACATGGCCAACAACTGGTACCATTTCCGTGAGATGTCGGGGGATCATCTTACGGAGCAGGCCGTGCACGAGATCGATCTGGCCAACTGGTTCATCGGGCGTCTGCCCGAGCGGGCCATGGGCATCGGCGCGCGCCACCAGCGCTCCACCGGCAACACCTACGACTGCTTCGGCATTGACTACGATTACGGCAACGGTCTGCACGTGCACACGGTGGCGCGGCAGATCAACGGCTGTTTCGACCGCTGCTGCGCGGTGTTGAGCGGCACGGAGGGGCAGATCGACGTGCTAGGCAGCAAGATCCTGCGGCCGAACGGTACGAGCGAGGCGTTCCCGTTTGATGAAAAGGCGATCGAAGGCCGCGCCGACAACATGTATGTCGCCGAGCATGCGGACTTCCTGTCGGGGTTGATCAGCGGCAATCTGCTGGAGGAAGGCGAGCAGGTGGCGATGGCCACGGCCACCGGCATGCTGGGCACCATGGCGGCCTACACCGGGCAGATGATCCGCATGTCCGACCTGCTCGCCAACCAGGACTCGCCCTTCTACAACATGAACAACCCGTTCACGGCTGAGGATTTCGAAAAGGGCGATATCGCCGAGATCTTCGAAGGCAAGCCGGCGGTGCCGGGCAAGCCCGAGGCCAAAGCGTAGGGGCGCGGGGTGTGCTTCAGGGTAGTTTAAACTGAAGCACACCAAATTAGGCCTTTTTATTTGGAGCTCAGGAATTGAGCATATAGCCAAGCGGGGAAACAAGGGGGAAGAGAATGATAAAGATATCGCGCCGCCGTTTCGCGGCTGGGGCCGGCTCGCTGCTGGCCATGCCTATGATCGTGCCTTCGGGCTGTGTCAGCGCCTGCAAGTGCCGTCGACCATTGCCTTCGGAGCGCATCAATTTTGGCATGCTGGGTTACGGGACCATGGCCCAGGACAATATCGGTAACTTCCTGCACAATGAGAGTGTGCAGGTCATCTCCGTGTGCGACCCGGTTTCGGAAGGGCCGCTTTATGGCTACAAGGCCGAGCGTGTGGGCGGGCGCGAGCCGGGACGGCGCAAGGTCAATGAGTTTTACGCCAAGCAGAAGGAGCAGCCGGGATACGACGCCTGCAAGACCTTCAACGATTTTCGCGAGATGCTTGACGATCCCGCGCTCGACGCGGTCTGCATCAGCACGCCCGACCACTGGCACGCGTTGCACACCATCTGGGCCGCCAAGAAGGGCAAGCACATCTACGGACAGAAGCCGCTCTACCTGACCCTGCTGGAGGGACGTGCCATGGTGCGGGCGGTGCAGCGCAGCGGCATCACCTTCCAGACCGGCGCGCAGTCGCGTTCGAACGACTATTTCCGCATGGCCTGCGAGATGGTGCGCAACAACCGCATCGGCAAGCTGCAGCGCGTCGAGGTGGGGCTGAGAAAAGGCCACGCCACTTTCGGCAAGACTCCAGAGCAGTTGAGCGAGACGCCGTTGGCCAAGCCGCCGGACTATGTGGACTTCGACCTGTGGCTGGGGCCGGCCCCGGCACGCGGCTTCACGCCCAAGATTCATCACCCGATGCAGTGGCGCTATAATCTGGATTATTCGTGCGGCATGCTGACGGACTTCGCGGCCCACCAGCTCGACATCATGCAGTGGGCGCTGGGCAAGGACGGAGTCGAGCCGGTCGC
>JAQVQN010000358.1 GCA_028701555.1 Kiritimatiellia bacterium
CCGTGCTGCCGTTCATCTTCATGCCGCAGAATCTGTTGGCGATTGGTGTAAGCGCGATTTTGAGCCTGCTGGGGTTGTTCGGGCTTGGCGCGGCGACCACGTTGTTGACTGGCCAGTCGCTGTGGTACGCTGGTTTCCGCCAAGCGATTTTCGGCATGATAGCCTCGGCGGTGACCTTTGGCATCGGCCACCTCATTGGCGTGCAGCTCGGATAAGCGGTGAGGGATGGGGCTGAGGCGGGGCTGCGCTTGAAAGCACCTTGGCCGGCTGGCCATGCTGGTGTTTATTTCCAGCTAATGTCGGGGTTCAGCTTGCGCTTGGCGCAGTCGGTCACATGTGTTGATTGGCGCCTGGTAGGGCAACGATTCGACGAAATACTTTGCATAGAGTGAATTATCGTGGAAGACGTAGCTATAGAACGGCTTTGGACTAGCTGCCATACTGCGGACATGGGGGAGGTATTCCAGGATGAACATACTGTCTTCGAGCATGGAGAGTCCCGACTGATAGCGAATGTGATGTTGTTCCAGGAGCTCTCGACGGAACAGGCAGAGCACTTGACATCTAAAGATCCGCTGCCCCAGACGCGGCAACAACAGTGGCAACAACCACTGGTTCAAGATATCCTGTCGTTAGTAGCCCCGTCCATCAAGGCAGGGGCGTTGGCACGCAGTTCATCCCTATTCCGCCCGCAGCGCAGGTGACAGCAGCTTATATCGGCATGGTTGGCAACGGCCTGCTCGTACATGACTTGGTACATAGTCGGGGCGACAAAGTCATCCGAATCGCAGAAGGCCACGAAGTCGCCGCGAGCCATATCCAACCCGATATTATAGGCTGTGCTCACGCCGTGGTTTTCACCTTCGTGGAGCCGGATGTGTTCATGTTCGCCTGCATACTGTCGGCAAATGGCACCGGCGTTGTCGCTGGAGTCGTTGTTGATGAGAATGATTTTGAGTTCCTGCAGGGTCGGGGCCAGGAGTGAATCCAAGCAGTCTGCCTGTCGTTCAGGCATGTTGTAGACCGGGACAATGGCGCTTACAGCAGGGGAACGCATCCTTCATGATCGTCTACCTCCAAGCAAAAGTAACAATTCGGAGCATTTTCTGGCAATGTCCTGGCCGTATCGGCACACATGCATATAACATATATCGTCAAAACAATTTTCAGTGGAAGTGAAGGCATCGGCATATGTTCTGGTAGTAATCGGTCAGTGTACACCCCAGCGCTTCGCTGGGACAATTTGCAGGAAACCCACGGCCCGCCGCCGCCCAGCCATCCGACCTTGATTTCCGCCGACCTTTGCGGCAGCGTGTTTCATAGGAGTAACCGCCCCGGTGGGGAAAACACCGGGGACAATTTGCAGGAAACCCACGGCCCGCCGCCGTTCAGCCATTCGACCTTGATTTCCGCCGACCTTAGCGGCAGCGGGTTTCATAGGAGCAATGCTCTTCACATAGCATGCGGCAATCGCCGGCCATGAATTGATTGGTAACCATGCACAAGATCATTGCCGAGGTTTTGAGCACCGCAGGTGCGCCCTAAGATAGCCCAGGGCAAGCGCCCGCAGGGCGCGTCGCCCTGGGTAAGGTGCCCCAACCCAAAAGAGCCCTGAAGGGGCGGTCTAAAAGACCTGCGACGAAGGGTCTCAGCGCAAAATTGCCGCCGCAATCAATGAGTTCCATTGCCCCTTTGGCCCCAGTCAGCTTCGCCGACTGGGGCCAAAGGGGCCGAGGAACACGGACCAATATGGTGCGCTACCCAGGACGGCGCGCGCCTTCGGCGCCGCTTGCCCTGGGCTGGTATGTTTCGCGCTTTCAGCGCTTCTGCCGCTTCGCGGCGGAAATGCGCGACGAGAAAAGGCTGCTTGGTTGAACAAGTACCATGGATACCGTTAAATGAAGAGCATCGGTTTCATAGGAGCGTCCCTTGATACCGGCTGTTATCAAATAGATTGTCATCACTGTCGTCGGAACTGGCACGAGATGCCCGTGGTGGTGAAGTTACGGGGCATCAGGGCAACGCCAGACTTACTCGATGGTCAGCCGGCCTTTGCCGGTGATGCTGACAATGAGGGTGCGGTGTGTTTCCGACCATTGACCGTTCACGGGCTTGCCCTGCCAGCGCAGGACGGCTGGCTGTTTGCTCAGGCCGGAGATGACGACCTCGCTGGGGCCTTCTGGCCACAACGCCAGATCAAGCTCGCAGCGGCCGTCGGCGCCACGCCAGTTGCTAATGTCGCCCAGTGCGTGCACGATGACGCCGGGAGCGACGGCTTTGGTGCTGAATATCGGTGTTTTGCCGAAAGCCTGCGGCAGGCCATGCTGAACAGTGCCAGGGTTGATGGCCGGGCCGTTGCCTTGCTGTTGGGCGAGGATAAAGAAATCTGGCAGCAGGCCCTGGAGTTTACTGTCGCTTAGGCGGTGGGTCATTTGCAGGCCGGTGATGGTGATGCCATCGGCCAGCTGCTGCCAGAATAGGCGTTTTTCGCGATTGGGAAGTTCGCTCAGATAGTGGAGCAGCTCGTTGCGATAGACCAGTCCGCACCATTGTACCGGCAGGCCAATCCAGAAGGGCGCTCTCCAGCTGGTGGCACCCAGCACCGCGATGGTGCCGTAACGGCCGACGGGGCCATGTTCCAGAACCGGATCAATTAAATACACGAAGGGCACGCCACTCAAAGCCCAGTACTCGGCCTCGCCGAGGTACTTTTGATCACCGCTGATGCGGTATGCCGCGACGCAGAGTTTGAGCATGTAGGCCGCACCAAGAATATCCGGCGTGTGCAGGGCGATCTCCCAGGTCTGAGCGCCGCGCGGCGCGTCGTGCCGGTACAGGTCGAGAACGCGGTCGACAGCACCGAGAAAATCTGCCCGGAACGCCAAATCGCCGGCGGCCTGCGCGTAGTAGGCGGGAAGGGTGAGGCGGTTCGCGGTGAGGCCGTTGGCATGGTCCGTCCAGTGCGTGACGCCGTAGTCATGCTTGGCGGTGGGATTGGCAACGTACGGCGAACTGCCATCGGGGCGCAGCTTGGCCAAGATGTCGCGCGCGCCGCCGGCGGCGCGATCCAGCCAGGACAGAGACTGGTTGAAGAACATCTGCACAAACAGCTCGTGGCGGCCATGCGAAACACCTGAGGAATAACCCAGCTCCTGGTATTTGGGCAATACCTCGGCAAGGCGCTCGCGAATGCGCACGGCTAAAGCCGCGTCGGTGGTTTCACCGGCGAGCCAGGCGAGAAAGACCAGCGCG